>DATFOT010000045.1:0-6016 GCA_035265265.1 Aestuariivirgaceae bacterium
GGCGGCTCGGCGATCTCATCGTCCATTTCGGCACGCTCGAAAAGGGCACGCTGAAGACCGGCGAAGCGGTAGAACTCGAGGTCGACCATCAAAGGCGAACGGGCAACCGCATCCACCATTCCGCCACGCATCTCTTGCATGAGGCGCTGCGGCAGGTGCTCGGCAGCCATGTCGTGCAAAAGGGATCGCTGGTCGAACCGTCGCGGCTGCGTTTCGACTTCGCGCATACCAAGCCGCTCAGCGACGCCGAGATCGAACGAATCGAAGGCTTGGCCAATGCCGTCGTGGCACAGAACGAAGACGTCTCGACCCGCCTCATGTCGGTCGAGGAAGCCATCAAGGAAGGTGCGATGGCGTTGTTCGGCGAAAAATACGGCGATGAGGTGCGCGTCGTGGCCATGGGAACACAGCCGGAAGGCGGGCCCAACAAGCCGGTCTACTCGCTTGAGCTATGTGGCGGCACGCATGTGCGGCGCACGGGCGATGTCGGTTTGATCAAGATCGTCTCGCAAGGCGCTTCAGCGGCTGGCGTGCGGCGCATCGAGGCGCTGGCGGGGGAGGCGGCTCGCCAGTATCTCACCGCGGAGGAGCGGCGGCTGCAAGCGATAGCGGCGTTGCTGAAGGTCACGCCGGCAGACGTGCCGCGGCGCATCGAAACGCTGCTCGAGGAACGCAAGCGACTCGAGCGGGAGCTCGCAGAGGCGAGAAAGCAATTGGCGATGGGTGGCGCCGGGCGCGACAGCGGCGAGGCTGTGGAAATCGGCGGCGTTAAGTTCATGGGAAAAGTGGTGAAAGACGTCGACCCGCGCGATCTCAAAAGCTTGGCGGATGAGGGAAAGAAGACTGTCGGTTCGGGTGTAGTTGCCTTCGCCACGGTTTCGCCGGACGGCAAAGGCGCAATCGTCGTCGGCGTGACCGACGATCTCACGCCGAAATTCAGTGCGATCGAACTCGTGCGCGCCGGATCCTCGGCACTCGGCGGCAAGGGGGGCGGCGGCCGGCCCGACATGGCTCAGGCCGGCGGGCCGAATGGCTCGAAAGCTCAAGAGGCGCTCGAGGCCATCAGGAATGCGATCGCCGGCTAGGCGCCCCGTGACGAGACTTCATCATTCTGAAGAATTTCCTTTAGCAATTGCTAACGTCATTCGACAACTCAAGCTGGCAAGAGCTGGCATTAACCGCTTTTTACGAGAGGCGCTGCACTGTTGCCCCGGTAATTTGGATCGGAGGGCACATGATCTCGCTATCCGGCCTCGCAGCCAAATGGCGGTGGGGTATGAGTTTCACGCGCGTGAACGTCGTTTATTTTGCGCTCGCATCGTTCAACATTCTGGCGATCCTTGCTGGTCTCTATCTCAGCAGCCAGTTTGCAAACGTATTCCAGCACACGGTCGAATTCCGCCAAGGCTGGGACAAGTCGTTTCGTCTGCTGTGGGAAGCCAATAACTTGCTGATGGAGCTCAACGCTCCGGTCAGCGAGGTGTTTCAAGCCGGAAAGCCGGTCGAGATGAGCCGCAAATTCGAAGTGAATCTGCGCGCGCTCAGCGACACGATGGTCGCAGTCGAGAACGAACTGATCACATCAGGCAGAGCCGACGCCGGCCAGGACGTTCTTGCCGCTCTTCAGGTCGCCACCAATACGCTGGGTGTTGCCGGATATCACGGGCGGATGACCTTCTCGAACTACTACAACGGTTGGGTTGGACAAGCCGCGCATTGCCTGTCGATGACGGAGCGGACGACTTCGAAGCTGAGGCATCAGATCCATGGCGCCATGGGCACCATCCTCGCACTCATTCGAAATTACGAGAACGACAGCATAAGCACTTTCGACCAGCTCAAACGCTACCAATTTCTCATCGCGCTGGTGGTGATATTCATGGTGGCCTGCGTTACCTCTTACGGCCACTACATTGGGCGGCTGATCAGACGGAACCATCGGGAGATCTTGCAGTCGAACGAACGGCTGGAGGATTCGCGGGCCAATACCTTGATGTTCGCCGCCAAGCTGCAGACGGTCAACGACGATGTAACGCGGCTGAACCAGGAACTTGCCGCGAAGATGAAGCAACTGGAGGACGCACAGGATGAAAACATTCGAAAGGGCAAGCTTGCGCAACTCGGTCAGCTCACCGCGATGGTTGCGCATGAAGTCCGCAATCCGCTGAACACGATCCGCACGGCGGCTTATATCATCGAACGCAAACTCGCGGAAAAGACGGAAGAGATCGGGGTGCAGCTGAACCGGATCAACAAAGGGATCAAGCGGTGCGACAGCATCATCACCGAGCTTCTCGATTTCACCAAAAGCCGGGCGCTGCAGCTTGAAACCGTCGAGGTGGATGTATGGCTTGCAGAGGCGGTGTACGAGCAAGCGCAAAAGCTTCCAGACATCGTCAAGGTGCAATTCATTCCCGGACTTCCCGGCGTCAGCGCCTGTTTCGATGCCTCGCGCATGTACCGCGTGGTGGTCAATCTACTGGCCAATGCATCGGAGGCAATGGTAGGGAAGGGCGATGATCCGAGCACCTTCACCACGCAGACGCCGCGCATCGTCATCGCCACTCGGCGAGGGACGCAGGGGATAGAAATCATCTGCACGGACAATGGTCCAGGCATCTCGGAAGAGAACCTGGCGAAGATCAGGGAACCGCTCTTCACCACCAAGACATTCGGCGTAGGCCTGGGCCTGCCGGCGGTCGAAAAAGCTCTCACCGAGCATGGCGGAGGGCTTCATATCCAGTCGCAGCTCGACCTGGGAACGACGATGACCGCATGGTTCCCAATGGACCTCGGCAAGCAGGAGGCAGCGTGATCATGAACAAGGCACTGCAGATTCTGGTCGTCGACGACGATAAGGACAATGCCAATTCGCTAGCGGAAATTTTCGAACTGGAAGGCCATACGGTCGTTAGGGCCCATTCCGGCAAAGACGCAATTACGGCGTTCCGCAGCCGAAACTTCGACGTGGCTTTCATGGACATCGCAATGCCCGAGAAGAACGGCGTGGAGAGCTTCGTGGAGATTCGCAAGTTCAAGCCGAAAGCCCGCATTTATATGATGACGGGCTACAGCGTGGAGGGCCTTGCCGAGCAAGCGCTGAGGCAAGGGGCATTGGGGGTCCTTCACAAGCCGTTCGATCTCAGCAAGGTGCTCTGCATTGTGCAGGCGGTCACGCCGCCGGGTGTCATCGTGGCAATCGAGGATGATCCGGGGTTTGGCGCGATGCTGCGTGAGATGCTGGCTAAGCATGGGCACAGGGCCGAACTTGCGCAACAAGGCAATGAAGCGTTGGAGCAGCTCAAGTCGAACGCGCCTGACGTTCTGATTCTGGACCTCGGGCTGACGGCCGCGGCAGGACTCGATGTGTGCAGGGCGTTGCGAAAAGAGGGCCTGCTCGTTCCGACAATCATCATTGCGGCGAGCGAGGGCAACGAACTCACGCAAGGATTGGAAAATGCAACGCTCATCAGCGTGCTGACGAAGCCTTATGATCCGGCCATGCTGCTGAAGCAGCTCGAAGGTACGGCAGCGTGATCCTGTGTGAGGGCTAGGCCATCGCCTGTTGCAGATTGGCCTCCACCTTGTTGAGAAAACCTTCGGTTGACAGCCATTTCTGATCCGGCCCGATCAGCACGGCGAGGTCTTTCGTCATGTGACCGCTCTCGATCGTGGCCACGGCGGCTTTTTCGAGAATGTCTGAAAACCGGGCAAGGCTGTCATTGCCATCGAGCTTTGCGCGATGGGCAAGACCCCTGGTCCAGGCATAGATCGAGGCCGTGGAGTTGGTCGAGGTCTCCTTGCCCTGCTGATGAAGGCGAAAGTGGCGGGTAACCGTGCCATGAGCCGCTTCGGCTTCGACCGTCCGGCCATCGGGGGTCATCAGCACGCTCGTCATCAGCCCAAGCGAGCCGAACCCTTGCGCCACTGTGTCGGACTGAACGTCACCGTCGTAGTTCTTGCATGCCCAGACATAACCGCCTGACCATTTCAGCGCCGAGGCGACCATATCGTCGATGAGACGATGCTCATATGTCAGCTTGTTCTTGTCGAACTCCTGCTTGAACTCACTGTCGAACACGCTCTGGAAGATATCTTTGAAGCGGCCGTCATAGACCTTGAGGATCGTGTTCTTGGTGGAGAGATAAACGGGAAACTTACGGTTGAGGCCATAATTGAATGACGCTCTGGCGAAATCCCTGATCGAGTCGTCGAGATTATACATGGCCATGGCGACGCCGGAACCTGGAGAGTTGAAAACCTCGTGCTCGATGACCTTGCCGTCCTCGCCGACGAACCGCACCGTGAGCTTGCCTTTTCCAGGGAACTGAAAGTCGGTGGCTCGATACTGATCGCCAAAGGCGTGACGGCCGACGATGATCGGCTTGGTCCAGCCCGGCACAAGTCTCGGCACGTTCGTGCAGATGATCGGTTCGCGGAAGATCACGCCGCCCAAGATGTTGCGAATGGTGCCGTTGGGTGATTTCCACATCTGCTTGAGGCCGAACTCCTTCACGCGCTGCTCATCGGGCGTGATGGTTGCGCATTTCACCCCGACGCCATGCTGTTTGATGGCATGCGCGGCTTCGATCGTGACCTTGTCTTCCGTCCGGTCACGGTTCTCAACCGAGAGGTCGTAATAGAGAAGGTCGATGTCGAGATAGGGATGGATAAGCTTCTGCTTGATCAAGGCCCAGATAATCCGTGTCATCTCATCGCCATCGAGCTCGACGAGAGGGTTTTGAACCTTGATCTTTGCCATGTGAGCCTTCCGCCCAGTTTCGCTGATGAAGCGGAGGCTCTATAGCAATTAACCTCTCCATCGTCACCCCGGCGAAGCTGGATAGTGAAATGTGCGGAGACGGAACGTTACATCGGGGCATGGCGGGGAAGGAGGGGACACCCCCCGCGAGCTGTCCCAGGCCTCTTTTAGGCAGCTGGCGTTGATGAAGGCCTTTGGAAAAATCTGGTCAAAGCGCTTGCCGCGAGGCAAGTTTCTCCGCTATCGAGAATCCATGGCAGGGACCGACCACAGGCAGCGCCGTCCCGGCGATCGCGCACCGGCAGTGATTCTGATCGAACCGCAGCTCGGCGAAAACATCGGCACCGCAGCGAGGGCGATGGCGAATTTCGGACTCCATGATCTGCGTCTGGTGCGCCCGCGCGACGGTTGGCCGAATGAGCATGCCCGGAAGGCTGCGTCAGGGGCAGACTGGATCATAGGGAATGCTCGGCTCTTCGATGAAGCGGCGGGCGCGATCGGCGAGTTGAGCTTTGTCTATGCGACGACGGCGCGGCCGCGGGGAATGGTAAAGCCGGTGATCACTCCCGAGCAGGCGGGCGAGGACATGCGGGAGCGCGTTGCGAAGGGGCAGAATGTCGGTATTCTTTTTGGCCGCGAGCGGTTTGGATTGCGCAATGACGAGGTAGCCCTGGCGGATGCGATCGTGATGGCACCGGTCGATCCGGCTTTCGCGTCGCTCAACGTCGCGCAGGCGGTGCTGTTGATGGGCTATGAATGGTTTCGCCGTCAGGCCACGAGCCTTGGACAGGAAACGCCCCAGGAGCCCGCATATAGCGGACCTCACACACCGCTGGCCGGGTCACGGCCCGCCAACAAGGATGAACTCGAGGGGTTCTTCGCACAGCTCAAGGAAGAGTTGCTCGATTGCGGATTTCTGCGGCCGCCTGAAAAAGTGCCCTCGATGATGCGGAACATCCGCAATTTGTTCCTGCGCGCCGAGCTCACCGAACAGGAGGTTCGCACGCTGCGCGGCATCGTGTCCGGGCTCAGCTACCGACACACGCGGACAAGGGTGAGCAGCGGAGAGGACTCTTGATCCGGTCGCCGCGAATCCTGCTGTTCGACAGCGGAATGGGCGGTCTCACCGTGGCGCACGCAGTTCGCCAGGCGCTGCCGCTGGCGCAGCTGGTGTATGCCGCCGATACCGCGGCCTTTCCTTATGGCGCGTGGGAAGAGGTGCGCCTAATCGAGCGCGTGCTCCTGGTAATCGGC
>DATFOT010000046.1:0-2802 GCA_035265265.1 Aestuariivirgaceae bacterium
CCGTGCGAGCGCGACCAATTTCGGGAACATCACCGCATCGATCGTGCGGCCGGCAGGTCCGCTGACCCCGTCCCAGCGGGCCATGGCTTTCGAAGCTCAGCGTCCTGCTGCCGTTCATGGATTCGCCGAGGACCCGGTCGCGCCGATCTTGCCGGAAAATGCCCAGCCGCTGCTCGGCCTCGCCCGCGGCCAGCTTCATGAGACCTACATTATATCTGAAACCGCCGAGGGCTTCGTCATCATTGACCAGCATGCGGCGCATGAGCGGATCGTCTACGAGCAGATGAAGCAGCAGCTGGCGAATGCGGCATTGCGCACCCAGCCGCTTTTGATTCCGGAGGTTGTCGATCTCGATCCCGTTTCGGCGGCTAGGCTCGAGGCGGAGAGTGAATTCCTGAAGCGACTCGGTCTCATTGTCGAGCCTTTCGGCACGGGTGCCGTTATCCTGCGCGAAGTGCCTGCCGTCCTCTGCGGGGGAGATTACGCTGCATTGATCCGCGGCGTCGCCGGTGATCTGAGCGAGATGCCCGCCGGTGAGAGCCTCGAACAGCGCGTCTTTCGCGTGCTCGCCACCATGGCTTGCTATCATTCTGTCCGCGCCGGCCGCAAGCTCAAGATCGAGGAGATGAACGCTCTTCTGAGGGATATGGAAAAGACGTTGAACGCAGGCCAGTGCAACCATGGACGGCCGACGCATGTGGAATTGAAATTGAAAGATATCGAGCGGCTCTTTCAGAGAAGGTGAAAGGTCACGAGCCGCCGAACTCATAAGTGAACGTCAGCATTATAGCCCGGTTGCGCAAGCCTTCAGGCTCGCTCTGGCCGAGATCGGCAGCATCGCCACCGTTCCACTTGCTGATCAGCTTGTGCGAATAGCGCAGGCCGATTCTCATGTCGGGCCCAAGCTCATATTGCAGCCCCGCAAAACCCTCGACCCCGAGCTTCCAGGCCGGCCCGCTGTCGCTGAAGGCCGCCCCACCGCCTGTCATCTGGTCGTTCTGGACATGAACGCCGCCGATGCCGGCTCCGACAAACGGCCTCAGGCCCGCGCCGGTTTCGAAGCTATAGGCGCCGGACAGCATCAGGGCAGGTTCGCGATCATCGCGGTCTTGCAGTTGGAATTCTTCAAGCGTGCTGAGTGTCTTCTCGCCGAACACTCTCCGCCAGTCCTGGATTTCGCCGGCAATCTGGAGCCCGCTGGAAAACCTGTAGCCGAGCGAAGCCTCGAAACCGGCGTTCTGGTCGAATTGCTCGAGCGCCAGCATCTCGCCCGTGGCCCCGCACGATCCTTGCGCCATCGCAAGCGAGTCCCAACAGTTGCTGGCATCTTCCGAATGAAGGGACATGTCGGAAAAATTCCCGTACCAGCCCTGCGTCAAGGCGCCGTCCGGAAGGACGGTGGGCGTAAAATTTTCAGCCGCCGCGGCAAAATCCGCAGCGGATAGAAACGAGAGAACCGCCAACGCTTCGCGAATCGGAGCCATGTGAACCACTCACACCGATCAGAGGCTATCATAAATCAGGCGGCGGAATTAAGCCCTGTTGGTAACTATCCATAACACTTCATGAAAAGCACTTTCGTGTCGCCGTACACGCGCTCGTCCATCTGCGTCATTCCCTCTGGCATCCCGATTTCCGACTTCGTGCTTTCTTCGAGCACGGCGGTGGCATCCTTCGCCAACCACCCGCCTTCGACCAGCGAGCGCAGCGCCTTTTCGCCAAACGACTTGCCATAGGGAGGATCGATGAAGGCGATTTCGTAAGGAGGCTGCGGTGCGCATGGACCGAGCTGTGTCGCGTCGCGCCGCCAGATCTTGCATTGCCCGATGACCCCGAGCGCATCGGCATTCCGCCGGATGACAGCGCGCGCTTCCGCGCGATCATCGATGAATTGGCAGAAGCGGGCACCGCGTGAAAGAGCCTCCAGGCCCAATGCGCCGGTGCCGGCAAAGAGATCGAGCACCCGCGCATCCTCGATCGCAACGGCAGCCGCGCCATGACTCAGAATATTGAAAATCGCCTCTCTCACGCGGTCAGACGTTGGCCGGGTATCGCGCCCCGGTGGGGCGGCAAGCGTGTGCCCCCGGAATTTTCCACCGATGATCCTCACGCCCGCCTCTTGGCCTCGACGAGGCTGCCGAGCTGGTCGCGCAGAATTCGTGCCGGTACTTCCTCGACTTCCCCCTTGCCCAGATCGCCGAGCTGGAACGGCCCAAAAGAAATGCGGATGAGCCGATTCACCTGCAGCCCGAGATGCTCGCACACGCGCTTGATCTCGCGGTTCTTTCCTTCCTTGAGCGCGAAGGACAGCCATGAATTTGTTCCCTGCTTCCGCTCGATGCGCGCCTCTATGGGACCATAGCGTATGCCGGTGACCGTGATGCCCTGCTGCAGTCGGTCGAGCGCCGACTGCTCCACCGTTCCGTGGACCCGCACCCGGTAGCGGCGCGTCCAACCCGTTGCCGGCAATTCGAGCTTCCGTTCGAGTTCGCCGTCATTGGTGAGGAGCAGCAGACCTTCCGTCGTGAAATCGAGCCGGCCAATCGAAACCACGCGCGGCAAATCCCTCGGCAGGGCGTCGAAAACGCTTTGTCTTCCCTTGGGGTCGCGATGGCTGACGATCAGCCCCGCAGGCTTGTGATAGCGCCACAGCCGGCTGGCCCCGGGCGCCGGCAGGGCAGTGCCGTTGACCTCGACGAGATCCGCGGGCTGCACCTTTCGTGCCGGCGTGTTCACAATCTCGCCATTGATTTTGACGCGAGCTTCGGCGATGAGCCGTTCGGCATCTCGGCGCGAGCAAAC
>DATFOT010000047.1:0-4690 GCA_035265265.1 Aestuariivirgaceae bacterium
GGCGGGGGTGCGGCTGATTGCGGCGGTCCTCGTGGAAGCGGCCTGGGAGATCCTGGAGAATACGCCCTTCATCATCAATCGCTACCGCGAAGCGACGATCTCGCTCGACTATTATGGTGACAGCCTCATCAACTCGACGGCCGACATTCTGTTCATGCTGTTGGGGTTTCTGGCAGCGGGAAAACTCCCCCTATGGCTGATCATCGGCCTCGCATTAGCGATGGAGCTCGGCGTCGGCTACGCCATTCACGACAATCTCGCTCTCAACATATTGATGCTCATCTACCCGCTCGAATTCGTCAGGCAGTGGCAGGCGGGAGTCTAGCCTGCCGGTAAGACGAAGGCGGCTTTCCGTAATGCGCCTTGAACGCCCGCGAGAACTGCGACAGCGAGGAAAACCCGCAGGCGATCGCCGCTTCCCGCACGCTCATATCGCCATAGGTGAGCAGCCGTTCGGCCCGATCGAGCCTGAGATGCAGGTAGAGTGACCGGGCGCTCGTGCCGATTTCCCTGAGGAACAGCCGTTCCATCTGCCTTTGCGATACGCCGCAGAGATCGGCGAGTTTATTGGATGCGAGCGGCTCTTCCGTCGATTCTTCCATGACTTGGATAACTTTCAAAAGCCGGACATCGCGTGTCTGATAACGCCGCTCGGCTGGCACGCGAGCCTCCCGGCTCTCATCGGCAAAACGAAAATGCACGAGCTGATCCGCCACTTTCACCGCCAGCGCCTGCCCGTGCAGGGCTGTGATCCAGTCGAGCATCATATCGATGGATGAGGCGCCGCCGGCGCAGGTGAGCCGGCCGCGATCGTTCTCAAACAGCGCGCGCGTCGCCTGAACGTTCGGATAGCGCTCCCGGAACCCTGGCAGGCTTTCCCAGTGGCAGGTGGCGCGCCAGCCGTCGAGAACACCGGCCTCGGCCAGCACGAAGGGCCCGGTGTCCATGGCCCCGAGCATCACCTTGCGGCGCGCGAGTTTCCGCACCTCGGCGAGAACGGGCTTGGCGAGCGCATGTTCATGGTCATAGCTTGCGCAGAACATCGCCAGATCGGGCCGTCCGACTTCCCTGAGCGAACTGGTCACCGACACCGGAATGTCATTCGATGCCGCGACGGGCGCGCCGTCCGCCGAAACGAAGCGCCAGGAAAACACCGCCCCTGCGAAGCGATTGGCAACCCGCAGAGGTTCCAGCGCCCCGAAGAGCGCGATCATCGAGAAGCGGGGGAACAGCACGAAGGCGACGTCGCGGCTTGCCATGGCTGGCGACGATAAAACACAAACCCACGGCGGAAAAGCTCAAACCTGCCGCACCGGCCCTAGTACACTGGCCAAGGATCAAAAGGAAATTCTTCATGAATCCCAATGTCATCATCACCTGCGCGGTGACCGGCGCCGGCGATACGGTCGGCAGGCACCCTGCCATTCCCATAACACCCGAACAGATCGCCAATGCCGCGCTGGAGGCGGCGGAAGCCGGCGCCGCCGTGGTCCATTGCCATGTGCGCGACCCGAAGACCGGCAAAGGCACCCGCGGTATCGACCTCTATCGCGAAGTGGTCGAGCGCATCCGCGCCAAGAACACCGAGGTCATCATCAATCTCACGGCCGGCATGGGCGGCGATGTCGAAGTGGGCGAAGGCGAGCAGCCGATGCAATGGGGGCCGGGCACGGACCTCGTCGGCCCCGTTGAGCGCCTCGCGCATGTCGCCGAGCTTCGCCCCGAAATCTGCACCCTCGACTGCGGCACCCTGAATTTCGGCGACGGCCACACCATCGTCGTGCAGACGCCGGCGCAGCTCCGGGAGCAGGCTCGGCTCATCAAATCCTACGGCGTCAAGCCCGAGATGGAGATTTTCGATTCCGGCAATCTGTGGTTTGCCAAGCAGCTCTGCGCGGAGGGACTGGTGAACGATCCGCCCTTGTTCCAGCTCTGCCTCGGCATACCGTGGGGAGCCCCGGTGAACACCCAGACCATGGCCTATCAGGTCGGCGAGCTGCCGAAGCACGCCATATGGGCGGGCTTCGGCATCGGCCGCATGGAGTTTCCAATGGTCGCGCAGGCCGTTCTGCTCGGCGGTCATGTCCGCGTCGGCCTCGAGGATAATCTCTGGCTCGAAAAAGGCGTGCATGCCTCGAACGCCACGCTGGTCGAAAGAGCCGTAAGGATCATCACTTTGCTCGGCTCGAAGGTCGCTTCGCCCGATGAGGGCCGCAAAATTCTCGGGCTGAAGGCGAGGGTCTGATGGTGCGTGCTGCCACGATTGGAATTGCCGGAACCGGCCTCATCGGCGCCGGCTGGGCTGCGCGTCTTCTGGTGCGCGGCCATGACGTGATCGCCTATGACGTCGCGACCTCTGCCGAGAAAAAGCTCAAAGCGGCGATTGGCGTGGCCTGGCCCTCAATGCTCAAGCTGCTGCAGGGCCGAAAGGCAAGACGCGGCCGTCTGACCTTCACCACCGATCTTCGCGAAATGGCCTCGCGGGCCGATTTCATTCATGAGGCCGCCCCCGAACGGGAAGATCTGAAAATAAAGCTGTTCCGCGAGATCGACCGTTTCGCCAGGCCCGATGTGATCATCGCTTCCTCATCCTCGGGCTTCCTTCCCTCGCGCCTTCAATCCGAATGTGCCCACCCTGAGCGCGTGATTATCGGTCACCCCTTCAATCCGGTTTATCTTCTGCCCCTTGTCGAAACGGTGCCGGGGGATAAAACGTCCCCCGACGCCATGGACCGCGCCGCGACCTATTTTGAGGCGATCGGCATGCACGTGCTGCGGCTGAAGCGCGAGATAGACGGCTATATCTGCGACCGGCTTCAGGAAGCGCTATGGCGTGAAGCGCTGCACATATTGAATAAGGACATCGGCACCACCGGCGACATCGACGATTCCATCGTCTATTCCGCCGGCCTGCGCTGGGCCTTCATGGGATCGTTCATGACCTATCATCTTGCCGGCGGGCCGGGCGGCATGCGCGACTTCATCAGGCAGTTCGATCCAACGCTGGAATTGCCCTGGACGGACCTGAAATTCCCGCGCTGGAACGAAACGCTCGAGCACCGTCTCATAGAGGGTTGTGAGAAACAGGCGGGCGGGCGCTCCGTCGCCGAGATCGAGGCGAAGCGCGATGCGGTGCTCGTCGACATGATGCGGCTGTTCAAACGCCACAGGATCGGCGCCGGTCTTGTGCTGGCGCGCGAGGAAAAGCGTAGCCGGCGCGGCGGCGCTGCCAAAAAGCCCATGAGGAAAAAATAAACCTGAATGCCGGATTTTGCTGTGCGATAACAGAACACGACAATGTCCAAACCGCTCCACGTCATGATCACGGCCGCCGCTTCCGGCATCGGCCGCTCCATCGCTCTTGCCTTTGCCGCCGAAGGCGCTCGCGTCAATATCTGCGATGCGAGCGAGCAGGCGCTGGAGGAATTTCGCGCTGCCAATCCCGATATTCCTGCCGCGCGCGTGGATGTTGCGCGCGAGGGGGAAATCGACGCCTGGTTCGCCTCTGCCCTCGATGACATGGGCGGGCTCGACGTCCTTGTGAACAATGCCGGCATCAAGGGGCCTACGGCTCTGGTAGAAGATATCGGCTACGCGGAATGGCAGGAGTGCCTGGCCGTCTGCTTGGACTCGCATTTCCTCTGCGCGCGGCGTGCCGTGCCGCTCATGAAACGGCAGAAATCCGGCTGCATCGTCAATCTTTCTTCCGTCGCCGGCCTTGTCGGTTTCGGCCTGCGCTCTCCCTATGCAGCGGCCAAATGGGCCGTCATCGGCTTTACCAAGTCGCTGGCCATCGAGCTTGGCCCGCACGATGTGCGCGTCAATGCCATCTGTCCGGGCACTGTCGAGGGCGAGCGCATGAACCGCGTGATCGATGCGGAGACGAAACTGCGCGGGGCCAGCTTCGAGCAGGTAAAGCAGGAATATATCGCCGGCCAGTCGATCAAGCGCTTCGTCGATCCCAAGGAGGTCGCCGATCTCTGCCTTTTCCTTGCCTCGCCTGCCGCCAAAATGATCACCGGCCAGGCGATTGCCGTCGACGGGCACACCGAAACCTACCATCTGGGATGAATGTCATGGATTTCGCCCTCACCGAAGAGCAGCGGATGATCGTCGATACCACGCGGAGCTTCGTGGAGAACGAGCTTTTTCCCCATGAAGCCGAGGTCGAACGCACCGGCAAGCTGCGCGATGATCTGCGCCAGGCACTCAAGCAGAAGGCGATTGCCGCCGGTCTCTATGCTGCCAACATGCCGGCGGAGGTAGGGGGTGCCGGGCTCGATACCCTGAGCTGGGTGCTCTACGAAAAGGAGCTCGGCCGCGCCAATTATGCGCTCCACTGGAACTGCGTTGCGAGGCCATCCAACATTCTCATGGCCTGCGTGGCTGAGCAGCGCGAGCGCTATTTGCTTCCCTCGGTGCGCGGCGACAAGGCCGACTGCCTGGCCATGACGGAGCCCGGCGCCGGCTCCGATGTGCGCGGGATGAAATGTTTTGCCCGCCGGGACGGCACCGATTTCATCATCAACGGTACCAAGCATTTTATCAGCCATGCCGACGTTGCCGACTTCGTGATCTTGTTTGCCGCATCGGGCGAAGAGGACACGCCGCGCGGCCGCAAGAAGCTGATCACCGGCTTCCTCATCGACAAGGGACATCCGGGGTTCACCGTGCGCGAGGGCTACCGCAA
>DATFOT010000048.1:0-4357 GCA_035265265.1 Aestuariivirgaceae bacterium
TCAGCGAGAAGGGAGCGATATCCGGCATGAAGGTCTCTCGTCGTCCGACTTATGACCGATTTCCGCTCACACGGATAGCTGCATGCCGAGCTCGACCACCCGGTCGGGCGGAATGCGGTAAAAGCCGGTGGCGCGGGACGATTGATTGGCCAGCATGATAAACAGCCGCTGCTGCCAGAACGGCAGTGCCGAGCGGGCGGATGTGCGGATCGCCCTGCGGCCCAGGAAATAGGAGGCGGTGCGCGGGTCGATGTCGAGATCATGCGACCGCGCCAGGCGCAGCGCCGCCGGCACGTTCGGGGTTTCCATGAAACCGAAGGTCGCTTTGACCAGCCAGGCGTCGAGCGGCAGCCGGGTTACCTCCAGCCTGTCGGCGTTCGTAACCCGCGGTTCGTCTGCCGTGTTCACATGGATGAATACGAGCGTCTCATGCAGCACCCGATTATGCTTGAGATTGTGGAGGAGCGCGCTCGGGGCGAATTGGGGGTCGGTGACGAGAAAGATCGCTTCCCCCGGCACGCGCACCGGCGGCTTGCGCTCGAGACTTTCGAGCAAGCCCTTGAGCTCCACGCTGTCCCTGCGGAGTTTCTGTGCCAGCGCCTCGCGCCCGCGCATCCAGGTGATCATGATCATGACGACCGAGATGCCGATGAAGATCGGCACATAGCCGCCGCTCAGCACCTTATAGCCATTGGCGATGAGAAACGCGCTTTCCACGACGAAGACAAAACCGATGACCGCGATGACGAGCGGCAGCGGCCACCGCATCGCCATCCGAAAGAACATGAACGCCAATATGCTGTCGATCAGCATCGCTGTGTTCACCGCGATGCCATAGGCCGAAGCCAGCGCCGAGGACGACCGGAAGGTCAAAACGAGCAAAATGATCCCGACGAACAACATCCAGTTGATCTGGCTGACATAGACCTGGCCGTGTTCGGTTTCGCTGGTGTGCGATATGTTCATGCGCGGCAGTAGCCCGAGATGAATGGCTTGCTGCGCCATGGAAAAGGCACCGGTGATCACCGCCTGGCTGGCGATGACCGTGACCATCGTGGCGAGAACCACGAGCGGAATGAGCGCAATCTCCGGCACCATGAGGAAGAAGGGATTGGCCCCGGCCGCGGGGTTGGCATAGATGAGCGCGCCTTGGCCGAGGTAATTCAACAGGAGCGACGGCAGCACCAGCGACAGCCATGCGAGCCGGATGGGCTCTCTGCCGAAATGCCCCATGTCGGCGTAGAGCGCCTCGCTGCCGGTCACTGCCAGGAATACGCCGCCGAGAATGAGAAAGGCGACGCCGGGGTGCTTGCCCAGTATCACAAGCCCGTAAGCCGGGTTGAATGCCAGCAGGATGCCGGGGTCATGGATGATGTGGGAAAGGCCCATCACCGCCAGGGCGAGGAACCAGATCGCGGTAACCGGTGCAAAATAATTGGCAATGCCCGCGGTTCCGCGAAACTGCACGGCAAACAAGGTTGCGAGCACGATGAGGGTGAGCGGAACCACATAATCCGCGAACGCGGGGTTGATCACCCTGAGGCCTTCGATCGCGGAGAGCACAGAAATGGCCGGTGTGATCATGGCATCGCCGAAGAAGAATGCCGCACCAACGACGCCGAGGAACAGGGCCACGCCGCCGCGCTTTTTCAGCGCGTTTTCGAGGCGGGTCACCAGCGCGAGTATGCCGCCTTCACCCCTATTGTCGGCCTCGAGCAGCAGGAACACATATTTGAGGGTGACGATGATCAGCAGCGCCCAAATCAGCAGCGACACGACGCCCAGAACGTCGGCGCGGGCAATCACGTCGCCCTCGACCGAATGGGCCAGAGCCTCGCGCAGCGCATAGAGCGGGCTCGTGCCGATGTCGCCGAACACGACGCCGATCGAACCGAAGGCCAGCCCGAATTTTACCTTGCGTTTCGATGTGAGAGTTTGCCCGCCCAGTTCGCCGAATTGGCCTTCGGTCATTTGTTCGCCAGTTCAACAGGGGCGCGCAGGGTGAAGGGAGGGAGAATCATTTGCGTCGATTGTGACCGAGGGGGCCGAAGTTGCGGCGCGCGGTATAGACCCATTCATGCCACGCCGGCAAGGCATGTGGCGAAACGGCACAGCGAACCCGGCCTTTCATCGAAATCCTATTGAATTTTGAGAATTCCGCGGCAGTCGGACGGCAGATTGGACAGAAGCAGGGGTCGCAGCACCTTCGGCTTCGGAGGCTTCTTCGGCGGAGCCTCCGGTGCCCAGGGCTTTTCGCCCAACCAATAGGAGAGTTCGTCACCGCAGCCCGTTCCGTCGCCCGGTCCGGGCGAGGGCTGGTTCGTGCATCCGGAATCGCCTGCAGGGCACTTCATCCGGATATGGAAATGATAGGTGTGGCCGTAATAGGGGCGGACCTTGGCGAGCCATGACCGGTTCCCCGTGGCCCAGCCGCACAGCGCCTTCTTGATCGGGGGATGCACGAAAATCCGCGCAACCTCGCTGTAGGAGGCCGCGCGCTTGATCAGCTTCGCATGCGCTTCGGTCCATATCTTAGGATTCACATGAGAGCGGTCGAGAATCACGCTGGTCGCCTGCAGGTCCTCCCGCTCTTGGTCGGTGAGAATCCGGGACGGCATTTGTGTCAGCCAGATGTCGGCATCCAGCCCGATCTGATGGCTGGCATGGCCGTTCAGCATCGGCCCGCCGCGCGGCTGCGACAGGTCTCCGACCAGCAGGCCCGGCCACCCGTCATATTCTCTGGCATCGCGGGAAAGACGCTCGATGAGGGCGATCAGCCTTGGATGGCCCCACAGCCTGTTGCGCGACAGCCGCATCGCCTGCCAGCCGGGGCCGTTCACCGCCAGTTTCGTCGCTCCGGCAAGACAGCCCTTGGCATAAAACCCGATCGAGCGAGCTGCGAGCGGGGCGGGGGTCGTTACTTTTCCGAAGAGTTCCTTAGCTGGGGTTTTGTCGGCCGACGATGCGCCAAGAGGCGTAGCTGCAGACAGGATTGCGGCCGCAAAAGCGGATGAGAGGGCAATCAATGTTTTTGCCGTGAGAAGTCGCATCACTTCCCCTGGTGGCTGCTCTGGGCGCTTAATACCATTCCGTGGCGCTGAAAGCGAGAGGAGCCGGGCGGGTCACTTTTTCCGGAAGGAATCGAGGGAAACGATCTTCTGGTCGTCATTGGACGGCCGCGGCCCCGCCGCGGGCGCCGGCAATGCCTCCGGCGTCACCTCCGCCGCTTCGGCAGGCGCCGGATGATCCTTCAGATCCGGAGCGGGTTCGGCCCCAGTTTCGGCTTTCTCCTCGACCATTTCGAACTGCAGCGCGAACTGGGCTGCCGGGTCGAAGAAGCCCTTGACCGCGCTGAACGGCACGACCAGCTTTTCGGCAATTTCGTTGAACGACAGCTCCACTTCGAAGTCGCGCTCGCCGACCTGCAGGTTCCAAAACTGATGCTGCAGGACGATCGTCATTTCCTTCTCGTATTTGTTTCTTAGCCGATCGGAGAGCCGCACATCGGGATGGCGGGTGTTGAATGAGATATAGAAATGATGCTCGCCCGGAAGGCCGGATTGCCGGACACGCAGCAAGGCTGCCCGGACGACACCCCGCAGTGCGTCCTGCGCCAGGAGATCATATCGCATCAAGTCCTGAGCCATGTCTTAATGTCTTCTTGGCTGCTCACCTGCTAACACGCTTATAGCATGATTTGCCCATCGGGACTCAAAGGAACAATGGTCCGAAGGCAACGTTCTTGAAGCGGAACTCCGAGCCTGGAGCCTTCAGACAACAGGAGCGTGCAATGAAACATCGAGACGAGCATCACGACGCAGCCGGGCGGAAAAGCGAAGTTCAGGAAATCCAGCGCGATCCCGAGGATGAAGACATGCGCGAGCTGGATCCCGAGAACGACGAACTGGACTCAGAGGACCTCGAAGACGAGGACACCGATTAAGGTTGCGCTGATTTCGTCATGGCCGGGCTTGCCCGGCCATCCACGTCTTCCTTGCAGCAGCGCAAAAGAAGAAAGACGTGAATGCCCGCCACAAGGCCGGGCATGGTGGGTAGAATTTGATTTGCGCTGCAAGAAGCGGTTCGAATAACGGATTCCACTTCGCCCCAAAACGCTCTAGAAACTAGCGGACAATGTCCCCCAGGATCTCTTAAGCACCATGTGCGGCATCGCGGGCCTGCTCAACGTTCACGCCACCCGGCCGATCGAGGAGCCGGTGCTGGCGGCCATGAACGACACGATGGTGCATCGCGGCCCCGACGGCGACGGGCTGTGGATCTCGAGCGACCGGCAGGTCGGGCTGGCGCACCGGCGCCTGGCGATCATCGATCTCAATCCCGAGGCGGCGCAGCCGAT
>DATFOT010000049.1:0-3051 GCA_035265265.1 Aestuariivirgaceae bacterium
GATAACGAAACATACGCGCACGAGAGTTTGCGGGTGAATCACGGGTGCCCCCTATCGATCAACGCCGGCTTTCAATCGCAAGCAGCAGATCGCTTGATGTTTCAATCACTGGATGAATATGACAGGTCTTGGTTAATCAAGTGCTACCTGGGAAGCTCGCGCAACCGGCGCCGCTCAGGGTGTGAGCAGGGTCAGCTTTGCGCCGCCAAGATAATAATGCTGACCGGCGCGGCGAAATCCCGAGCAATCGTCGAGCCTGCCCTCCGGCAGGAAGGGCGTGGGATAGCGGGACTCGCACAGCGTAAAGTCGCCGGCCCACCATTTGCCCGTGCCCCTGCCTTTGCCTTGTTCCTCATAGGTCATCGTTCCATCGGCGTTATAGGTCACGGTGCCGCGAATCTGATGGAATTCATAGCGCCAGCTCCGACCAGATACGATCGCGGTGATCTGGCTTGCGGTAAAGGGACCCTTGCCTGCCTCGCTGAGCGATGAGCTATCGCCAGGCTGTGCGGGGCTAAGCGCGGGATCCGCCTGGGACGGCTGGCTTCCGAGCAGCGAAGTTTTGCCCGCGCCGCCACAAGCGGCAAGCATGGCCGACAGAAGAACGGCAGATACGCGGTGGCGTGTTTCGATGCCTGCTCTCCTACCGCTTCTTCTTGAAAGCGCGGGTGCCCGGCCTGCCGCCGGTCGAGCCCGAGCGCTGAAAGGGCTTCGGATTGGGCCAGTATGCGGTGGCGGGCTTCAGCTTCGATTGGCCATCTAGCGATGCATCCGATGCCTCGGGAGAGGGCAGGGTACGCGCCAAGGGGTCATCCATGACGGCAAGCTCGACCTGGCGCAGCCGCCTTATCTCGTCGCGCAGCCGCGCCGCCTCCTCGAATTCGAGATTGGCTGCGGCATCGCGCATGCGGCTTTCCATATCGGCCAACACCGCTTCCAGATTGTGGCCGGCCAGCGGCATGCCGTCCTCACCGACACCGGCGTCGACGAGCACGTGATCGCGCTCATAGACGGAGGAGAGAATGTCGCTGATCTGCTTCTTGATGCTCTCCGGCGTGATGCCATTGGCTATGTTATAGTCCTGCTGCTTCTCGCGCCGCCGGTTGGTCTCGGCAATGGCGCGTTCCATCGAGCCGGTGATCTGATCGGCATAGAGAATGACCCTGCCGTCGATGTTGCGGGCGGCGCGGCCGATCGTCTGGATCAGCGACGTCTCGGAGCGCAAGAAACCCTCCTTGTCGGCATCGAGAATGGCGACGAGAGCGCATTCGGGAATATCGAGGCCTTCCCGCAGGAGGTTGATGCCGATCAGCACGTCGAAGGCGCCAAGGCGCAGGTCCCGGATGATTTCGATACGCTCCAGCGTTTCGATGTCGGAATGCATGTAGCGAACGCGAATGCCTTGCTCGTGCATGTACTCCGTGAGGTCTTCGGCCATGCGCTTCGTCAGGGTAGTGACGAGCACGCGGTAACCCTTCAAGGCGACCTCGCGGCATTCGGCCACGAGATCGTCCACCTGGGTCTTCACTGGACGGATGATCACCGGCGGATCGATGAGGCCGGTGGGACGAATGACCTGCTCGACGAAGACGCCACGGGTGCGCTCCATCTCCCAATGTCCCGGCGTGGCCGAGACGCACATGGTCTGCGGTCGCATAGCGTCCCATTCCTCGAAACGCAGGGGCCGGTTGTCGATGGCCGAGGGCAAGCGGAAACCAAATTCGGCAAGCGTCGCCTTGCGGTTGAAGTCACCGCGAAACATGCCGCCGATTTGCGGGATGGTGACGTGGCTTTCATCGACGAAGACGAGCGCATTGTCGGGCAGATATTCGAAGAGCGTCGGCGGCGGCTCGCCGGGGCGCCGGCCGGTAAGATAGCGGGAATAGTTCTCAATGCCGGCGCAGGAACCGGTCGCCATCATCATCTCGATGTCGAAGAGCGTGCGCTGCTCCAGCCGCTGGGCTTCGAGAATGCGGCCGGCGCCGTTGAACTCATCGAGCCTCACTCGCAGATCTTCGCGAATGGCGCGCACCGCCTGCTCGAGCGTCGGCTTGGGGGTGACATAGTGGGAATTGGCGTAGACCTTGACGCCCGGAATGTCGGCGGTCTTTTGCCCGGTGAGCGGATCGAATTCGCAGATGGTTTCGATCTCATCGCCGAAGAAGCTGAAGCGCCAGGCGCGATCTTCAAGATGCGAAGGGAAGAGCTCGACCGTGTCGCCGCGCACGCGAAACGTGCCCCGCACGAAGTTCTGATCGTTGCGCCGGTAATGCAGAGCTACGAAATCCGCGAGAAGCCGGCGCTGATCGATGCGCTCGCCGCTGCGGACCGCGAAGGTCATGGCGGAATAGGTCTCGACATCGCCGATGCCATAGATGCAGGAGACCGATGCGACGACGATCACATCATCGCGCTCCAGCAGCGCGCGTGTCGCCGAGTGGCGCATCCGGTCGATCTGCTCGTTGATCGAGCTCTCTTTCTCGATATAGGTGTCGGTTCGCGGCACATAGGCTTCGGGCTGGTAGTAATCGTAATAGGAAACGAAATACTCGACCGCGTTGTCGGGAAAGAAGCTCTTGAACTCGCCGTAGAGCTGAGCTGCGAGCGTCTTGTTCGGTGCCAGAACCAGGGCAGGGCGCTGCGTCTGCGCGATCACCTTGGCCATGGTGAAGGTCTTGCCCGAGCCGGTGACGCCGAGCAGCACCTGATCGCGCTCATGAGCGCTCACGCCCTGGACAAGCTCGGCGATGGCCTGGGGCTGATCGCCCTTGGGTTCGAAATCGGAAACGATGCGCAAGATGCGCCCGCCTTCGGATTTTTCCGGCCGCGGCGGGCGATGGGGCGTGAAGATCGCAAGCTCTTCCATCTCGGGACGTAAATGGCGCAAGCCATCACGCGGATCGATGATGCCGGCGCGCGGATCGGGGCGCTGACGCAGATGTGCCGGGAGGACCGTGCCCTCGAGCGGCGGCTGCGGCGCTTCGGAAAACCCTCCATTTTGTCGCGAGTGACCCATTAGGCCTATATAAGCTCAGCGGCAGTTCAGGGGAA
>DATFOT010000050.1:0-4836 GCA_035265265.1 Aestuariivirgaceae bacterium
GAGCCGGGCGCAAGAGCCGGTCATTGAGCATGTAGCCCTCTTCCGCCACATCGACGATCTCGCCGGGCTCGCGCGTTGCATCGTCGATGACAGCGACAGCCTCGTGGCGGCGGGGGTCGAAGGGGACGCCGCGGGATTCCACCCGCGTCACGCCGTGGCGTTCGAGCACCGAGTCCAGAACCTTCGCCGTCGCCCTGACGCCTTCAAGCAAAGCATGTGAATCCGCTGCCTCGGATTCCGCGGCGGCGAGGGCCCGCCTCAAATTGTCTGCTACGAGGAGCAAATCGCGGGCAAAGTCGCCGATGGCATATTGCCTGACTTCGGCGGCGTGGCGCTCTGCTCGCTTTCTCGCATTGTCGGCATCGGAAAGGGCGCGCATCAAGCTGTCGATGCGCGCTGCGGAGTGCTCATGTGCAGGCGACTGCCGGGCTCCCTGCGCTGCGGCTTCGGGTTGCAAGCGGTCCTGCCGCTCATCACTCTCCAATTCGGCGTCGTCGTCACTCCGGCGGGCTCCGTCATTATTGACAGCTATCATGAGACCTCCTGGCGCCCGGTATCTCTCGCCATGGGAATTTCCGAGAACCAGCTTGGTTCCGAGGGGGTACCTTCAGCGTTTGCGCGGCTTTTTTGCGGGCCTTGCCGCTGCGACCTTCCGTGAGACACGCCCCGCGAGAGGCCGGGCCGTTGCCTCTTGCGCGCCGCACCGGAAGACCCGAGTATCACGTCGAGACTCGCGGCCTTGAAGAAGAGCAGAACAACAATGCGCGCACTCGAAAGCTTACCAAAAAAAGTAACGGAAATCGAGAATGTGTTCATCCCGCTCTCGGACGGCGTCAGGCTTGCCGCACGCATCTGGCTGCCGGCCGACGCCGACAGCCATCCGGTGCCGGCCATTCTCGAATATCTGCCTTATCGCAAGCGCGACCGGACGATCGACCGCGATGCGCTGACGCACCCCTATTTCGCCGGCCATGGCTATGCGGCAGTGCGCGTCGACATACGCGGCTCTGGTGATTCCGACGGCGTGCTCAAAGGCGAATATCTGAAACAGGAGCAGGATGATGCCCTTGAGGTTCTAGACTGGCTTGCCGCGCAGCCCTGGTGCTCGGGCGCTGTTGGAATGATCGGAATTTCCTGGGGTGGATTCAACGGGCTGCAGATCGCTGCGCGGCGCCACCCGGCGCTCAAGGCGGTCGTATCGATCTGCTCGACGGACGATCGCTACAGCGACGACATACATTTCATGGGCGGTTGCCTGCTCCTCGACAAGATCTCGTGGTATTCGACCATGTTCTCGCTGAACACCGCGCCGCCGGATCCGCTGATCGTCGGCAAACGCTGGCGGGAGCTATGGCTAGAGCGGCTGGAGAAAAGCGGTTTCTGGCTCGAGGACTGGCTGAAGCATCAGCGGCGGGACGAATTCTACAAACACGGCTCGGTCGCTGAGGACTGGAACGCCATTCAATGTCCGATCTATGCGGTCGGCGGCTGGGCCGATGGATATACCAACGCCGTTTTCCGCTTGCTGGCCAATCTCAAATCGCCGCGCAAGGGGCTGATCGGCCCCTGGGCGCATAAATATCCGCATTTTGCCAAGCCCGGCCCGCAGATCGGCTTTCTGCAGGAATGCCTGCGCTGGTTCGACCATTGGCTCAAAGGCATCGATACCGGCATCATGAACGAGCCGATGTTGCGCGCA
This sequence comes from Aestuariivirgaceae bacterium, assembly GCA_035265265.1. Taxonomy (GTDB): domain Bacteria; phylum Pseudomonadota; class Alphaproteobacteria; order Rhizobiales; family Aestuariivirgaceae; genus DATBLQ01. The sequence goes on from DATFOT010000050.1 coordinate 1,700, forward strand.
TGGATGGAAGATCCGGCACCGCCGAGAAACTATTGCGAGGAAAGCCCCGGCCGGTGGATTGCCGAGCCGGGCTGGCCGAGCGCCGGCGCGGGCGCGCCCGAGCAGCGGCCATTGCTTCCCGATGGTCTAGGCGAAGCCGGCGATGTGCCCGCGCAAAAAACACTCACCCTCCATCCGCTGCAGACGGTGGGCCTGGCGGCCGGGCGCTGGTGCCCCCATGGGGTCAGCGGGGATCAACCGATGGACCAGCGCTTCGAGGAAGCCGGCCAGCTGGTTTTCGACTCTGCCCCGCTGGCGCGCGATGTCGAGATTTTCGGCTTCCCAAGCCTCGCGCTGCGCATCGCATCCGACCGGCCCGATGGGCTGGTCGCTGCAACCTTATGCGAAATTCTGACCGACGGCAGCGTTCGGCGCGTCACATATGGCGTGCTTAATCTCACCCATCGCAACAGTGATGAGAAGCCTGAGCCGCTCGAGCCCGGGGTACCCGTCGATGTGAGGCTTCAGCTCAACGGCATCGCCCACCGGTTCGGCCGCGGCAACCGAATACGGGTGGCGTTGTCAACTGCCTATTGGCCGATCGTCTGGCCCTCACCGCGTCCCGTCTCGCTCGAGGTTCTGCTTCAGGCGAGCAGCCTGTTCCTGCCGGTGCGGCAGCGCTCCGCAGCGGATGACCTTCTCACCGACTTCAGGCCGGCCGAGCATACGCCGCCCCTCAGGCCCGACATGCTGGAGCCGGAATTCATCAGCTGGACGATCTGCCATGACGTTCATACTGGCATCACGACCGTGCGGCGGATTGAAAATGAAGGCGTGCGCCGGCATGCGGACCATCACCTCGAAACTGGAGGCTGGCGGGAGAGCATTTACAGCATCAAGCCGGACGATCCGCTCAGCGCGCGGGCTGACATCCAGTCGAAAAGACAGTATTCTCGCGAGGGCTGGTGCGTTTCGAGCACGACGCAGATCGTGGCGACATCGACGGAAACTCATTTCGTCGTTCATGCGATGTTGAACGCATATGAAAAAGAGCAGCTCGTGTTCAATAGAAAGTGGTCGCTGGAAATTCCGCGGGATCATGTTTGATTGGTATCGGACCATCCATCAGGGAGGATAGAATGAGCAGACAATCCGGTTTGACGCGCCGTCAAGCGCTTGCCGTCAGCGCAGCGGGATTTGCCGCGCTGATCTCGCCGAAAATCGTCCGTGCGCAGAATGCGACGATCCTGCGCGCGCGGTCCTATGGGGATATCCAGGTGCTCGACCCGGCCTACCGCAAAGCGGCGCCCGAGGACGATATCATGCGCTGCCTCTTCAACGGGCTGGTGCGCCGCAAATCGGCCGATTCCTGGGAATGGGAACTCGACGCTGCAGAGTCGATCGAGCAGATCGACGGCAAGACGATCGCGTTCAAGCTGAAGCCGGGGATCAAATTCTCGGGTGACTTCGGCGAAATGACCGCCGAAGACGTCAAATTCTCCTATGAGCGCATTGCCGATCCGACGAAGGAATCCCCGTACAAGGACGATTGGGCGGTTCTCGACAATGTGGAGGTCAAGGACCCGCTGTCCGGCATCATTCACCTCAAGGAGCCGTTCGCGCCGCTTTGGACCAGCACTCTCCCCACGGGAAGCGGGCTCATCGTGTCGAAAAAGGCGGTCGAGAAGGCCGGCGGAAAATTCGAGACGACCGTTCCTGCATGGTCGGGACCCTATATGATCAAGGAGTGGGCGCCCAAACAGCGCACAATACTGGTGCGCAATCCGGACTGGACGGGCGCCAAGCCCGATTTCGACGAGATCCAGATCATGCCGATCGAGGACGAGAAAACCGCCGAGCTCGGATTTGAGGCGGGCGACATCGATTTTACCTGGGTGAGCGTGAGCTCGATCCCGCGCTATCTGAAGGAGCCGCCGAAGGGCGGAAAATTCGTGCGGAAACCCTCGCTCGCCTATGTGTGGATGGGCATGAACGTGGAATCCGAACCGTTCAAGGATCCGAAGGTGCGGCGAGCCGTGCAGCATGCAATCGATCCCGCAGCCGTGGTCGATGCCGCCTATTTCGGCGCGGCCGAGCCGGCGACCGGCATCATCGCCCCCGGTCTCGTCGGCCATCGCGGCAAAGGGCTCTATAGCTATGATCCGGACAAGGCCAAGGCCCTTTTGAAGGAAGCAGGGCTGGAAAGCGGCTTCTCCTGCACAATCGACATCCTCAACAAGGCCGAGCGGGCGAGCGCGGCGCAGGCGATCCAGGCGCAACTTGCCGAGGTCGGCATCACGGTGACGATCCAGCAGCACGATTCAGGTACCTTCTGGTCGATCGGCGATGAGAAGTCGGGCGAGACGTGGAAGAAGATCCAGCTCCTGCTCAACCGGTTCTCGATGCAGCCCGATCCGAGCTGGGCGACGGCATGGTTTACGCCCGACCAGATCGGCGTGTGGAACTGGGAGCGGTGGAACAGCCCCGAGTTCGGCGAGTTGCACAAACAGGGCCTCGTGGAACTGGAGCCCGACAAGCGGGACGCCATCTACAAGAAAATGCAGGATCTGATGGAGGAGTCAGGCGCCTATGTGTTCCTGACGCATGAAGCGACGGGCGTTGCCTATCGCGACAACATCACTCCCGGACTGCAGCCGCACGGTGCGCCCAATTTCACGGATTTCAAAAAGGCGTGAGGCGGCAATAAGGCAGGAATGCTGATTTACGCAGTCAATCGACTGGCACTGGCATGGGCGATCGTCGTCGTCGTGATCGCCGTGCTGTTCTGCATGATCTACGTCATTCCGGGCGATCCCGTGAGGATCGCACTCGGTCCTCTGGCGACACCCGAGATGGCGGCTTCGTTCCGGGCGAAGATGGGGCTCGATCAGCCGGTATGGGTGCAGTTCACGCGCTTCTTCCTCGGCATTCTCCAAGGCGATCTTGGTCGCGATATCCTCAGCAATCGCGGCGTGGCGACGAGCGTACTCGAGCAGCTGCCGTTTACGCTCACGCTGATTGCCGGCTCGATGCTGTGGGCGATCGCGATCGGAATCCCGCTTGGATGCTATGGCGCGATCCATCGCGGTTCGCCAGTCGACCGGATCATCGGGGTGCTGTCGGTGGCGGTCATCGCGGTACCGTCCTTCGTCGTTGCC
>DATFOT010000051.1:0-2645 GCA_035265265.1 Aestuariivirgaceae bacterium
CCTCGAAAATCCGCGCAACGGCGATGCACCGCCCTGGGTGAAGGGCGACTACCCCGAATGGCTCGATCCCTCTTTTGCTCGCGCATTTGGCGACGAACGCAGCCGGCAAGGCGCCGCCTTGGCGCTTCGCGCACCGGTCGATCTTCGTGTCAACACGCTGAAAATTTCGCCTGAGAAAGTGCTGCAGCTCTTTGAAAAATTCCATGCGGTGAAGGGCCGTTTCGCGGCCGCCTGCATTCGCTTGCCGCCGCCGCCGGCCTCCGGCCGCAATCCCAATGTCGAGGCGGAGCCAGCCCACGGCAGGGGCTGGTTCGAAGTGCAGGATGAAGGCTCGCAGATCGCCGCAGCGCTCACCGGTGCCGGACCAGGCGAGCAATGCGCCGACATCTGCGCCGGTGCCGGCGGCAAGACTCTCGCTCTTGCCGCGCTCATGGAGAACAAGGGCCAGATTCATGCCTATGACGCCGACCGCTACCGCCTGCGGCCGATATTCGAACGCATGCAGAGGGCAGGCGCCCGCAATATCCAGGTGATCCCCTCCGACGCGCCGCAGCGCCTCGCGGAGCTCGAGGGGAAAATGGACATGGTGCTGGTCGACGCACCCTGTTCGGGTTCCGGCGCCTGGCGCCGCAAGCCCGATGCAAAATGGCGTCTGAAGCCTCAGGCGCTGCAGACGAGGCTTGCCGACCAGCGCCGATTGCTCGAGCAGGGGGCAGGGCTCGTCAGGCCGGGCGGCAGGCTGGTGTATGTGACCTGCTCGGTTCTGCCGGAGGAGAACAGCGAACAGGTCGAGACGTTTCTGCACGTTCATCCAGCCTTCACCGCCGCACCCTATGCCGATATCTGGCAGAGGAGTTTTCCATCACCGCCCCCGGCCTTGGCCGATGCTTCTTCTCGGACGCTGCTGCTGACACCTCTCGATCATGCAACCGATGGCTTCTTCATCTGCATCATGGTGCGAAACACATGACGGCTTCCCTCGCGCCCCTCGAGATCGTCGCGGGTCATCGCGTGCTGTTCGTCATGGCGGCATCGCCCGAATATGGCAAGAAGCTGCGGCAGCGCTTCACGCCGTTCTTCACCGGCGTCGGCCCGGTCGAGGCGGCATCGGCGGCATCGGCCGCGCTCGCCGGTCTCGACGCTCGCGCAAGCCTGCCGCATCTGATCGTCTGCTTGGGCTCCGCCGGTTCTCGCACGCTCGAACAGGCCGAGGTCTATCAGGTCACCCGGGTTTCCTATCGCGATATCGACGCCTCGCCCCTGGGCTTTCCCAAGGGCCTGACACCCTTTCTCGATTTGCCGGCTGAAATCGATATTCCGCTGCGCATTCCGGGCGTTCTGTCGGCGAGCCTCTCGACGGGAGCCGCCATCATCAGCGGCGCCGCTTATGACGCCATCGCCGCCGACATGGTGGACATGGAGACCTATGCCGTGCTGCGGGCCGCCATGCGTTTCGCCGTGCCGCTCATTGGCCTCCGCGGAATATCGGACGGCAAGCGCGAGCTGCGCCACTATGGCGACTGGCATGAATATCTTCATGTCGTCGACGAGCGGCTCTCCGAAGCTGTCGACAAGCTCGCCGATGCGATCGGCGCCGACGGCGTGAAACTTCCAGTTTAGCCCGCTGCCGCACTGCTACAATTTGGCGGAAAACTGTGGTTTTTTCGGCACAGCCGATTCGGAATGACTCCTGATTTCCCCCTTCTCGATTGAACACCTGCCTTAACTGCGACAGCATCACCTCCGTGAGTATTGCGTAAGGGGAGTGCGGGTATGCGTAGCGTAACGAAGACATTTGCCTTGCTCGGCGGCCTTGTCGTGACAGGTCTCCTGAATTTCCAGCCAGCCCAAGCAGCAGATATTGCGCCCGTCGTGGAGGAGCAATCCGCGTTCGGCTGGTATGTCAGCCTGTTTGGCGGCCCGAAATGGGGCCATGGCGACTTCGATCTGAAATGGGAGCGCGATGAATACCTGTGTCAGACACGCAGCATAATCTGCGAAGTCAGTATAATCGCTCCGGTCATTGAACATCTTGGCCATCTGAACGGCGAAGTGGACAATGGTTTCATTTTCGGCGGAACCATAGGCGCCCAGCTGAACGAGAATTTCCGCGCCGAAATCGAAGTCTCCCATGCCAGCCTCGATACCAAGAGCCACGCCAGCGAGGAGCTCGAATATCCAGATTATGCGATTGCCGCCATCAACGGTGGTCCCATCTACGAGAACGACGACGAGGGGGAGCTCGATGAATTGTTCATTCTCGCCAATTTGTGGTTTGGCTTTCCCGTGTCGTCGACCTTTTCTCCCTATTTCGGTGGCGGCGTAGGCGTGGCGAAAGTCGATGCCGACTTTGGTGTTGGCCCCTTTGCGACGAACATTCAGGTTGAAAACGATCTCTCCGTCAAGGTGAAGGCCGACGATTGGGCGGTGGCCTTTCAGCTCGGCGCAGGCCTGTTGATCGGCCTTTCGGATCATTTCGCCATTGATCTCGGATATCGGTTCAAGGCGATTCACAAAGTCGACCTGGATGACGCGGAGTTCTGCGGCGGAGAGTACTGCTATCCGCAGGTCGAGCACGTCAAGGCTGACGATGAGTTCGACATCTACGAGCATGTCGCACAGATCGGAATCCTGATCGGTTTCTA
>DATFOT010000052.1:0-2315 GCA_035265265.1 Aestuariivirgaceae bacterium
ATGCCGGAACAGGTCGACGACGGTCTTGGCTTCATCGAGCCGCAGCATGCCGTGATCGACGAACGCGCAGGTGAGCTGGTGGCCGATCGCTTCATGAAGCAGCACTGCGGCGACGGCGGAATCGACGCCGCCGGAGAGGCCGCAGATCACCCTGCCCTTGCCCACCTGGGCCCGGATCTTTTCGATCGCTTCTTCACGAAACGCGCGCATCGTCCAGTCGCCGGTGAGGCCGGCGACCTTGCGGACGAAATTGCGGATCAGTTTGGCGCCGTCGGGCGTGTGCACCACTTCGGGGTGGAACATCAGGCCGTAATATCTGCGCTTCTCGTCCTGGATCACCGCGAACGGCGCGTTCGGCGAGACGCCGGCGACGCTGAAGCCGGGCGGCATTTTGGTGATGCGGTCGCCATGGCTCATCCACACCTGATGCTTCTCGCCGATTGCCCAGGTGGATTCGAACAGGTTGCTTGAAGCTTTCACCTCGACATCGGCGCGGCCGAATTCGCGGTGATGGCCGCCTTCGACGCTGCCGCCGAGCTGGGCTGCCATGGTCATCTGGCCGTAGCAGATGCCGAGCACCGGCACGCCGGAATCGAAGATCAGTTGCGGTGCGCGGGGCGAGCCTTCCTCGTGCACGGACTCCGGGCCGCCGGAGAGGATCACCGCTTTCGGCTTCATCTCCTTGAAGGCGGCTTCCGCCTTCTGGAACGGCACGATCTCGGAATAGACGCCCTCCTCGCGCACCCGGCGCGCGATCAGTTGCGTCACCTGACTGCCGAAATCGACGATCAGAATCTTGTCATGCGCCGAGGCCACTGACGGCGTCGACTCGCGGGCTTTTTGGGAGGCTGTCATGGACAGGAATTACGCGACGAGGGGCGGCCTCGCAACCGCGAGAAACGGCTGACCCACATTCTTTCTGAGGCATGGACAAACGTTATTAGGTAAGTATTATTGACCTATATGCGCCTGGAGGTGGCATGAATGCCGGATGACCGTTGCTCCGTCCGTCATTCCGGGGCGCGCGAAGCGCGAGCCCGGAATCCATTCTACCCCAGAGTTTGCGGTCCGATGGATTCCGGGCTCGCGCCAAGAGGCGCGCCCCGGAATGACGGTGAAAGCTGGCCAAGCGCGGGCCGGCGGCATAGCATCGCCCTCACAATAATCACCACAGGGGGAGACTGCCCATGAATCGCCTCGCCATCACGCTATCGCTCGCCGCCGCCTTTGCCGCCGGTTGCAGCGTCACCCATCTGCTCCGTCCCGCGATCGCCGCCGAGAACATCACAGCGCAGGTCATCCATACCGGCGAACTCGAAGGCGATGCGCTCGGCATGCCCTCGGGCACCGGCATGCGCTCCAAACTGTTCGTCGCCGCCGACGGCATGACCATCTCGATCCAGGACGGCAATGTCGGCAAGCACATGCACCCCAACACCAACGAGATCCAGTACATCCTCGACGGCACCGGCACGATCTGGCTGGGCGACAAGGAAGTGCGGGTGAAGCCGGGCGACCTCGTCGTGATCCCGAAGGGCACCGCGCATGGCGGCACCAAGCCCGACGGCCGAACCCTCAAGGCGATCGCGATCAAGACGCCGCCGCAGGCGCCGGACGATACGAAGATGCTGAATTGAGTCCGCACATCGTAGACTCGTAGGGTGGACAAAGGCGCTCTTCGCGCCGTGCCCACCATGTTCTTGCTGTGGTCGTGATGGTGGGCACGCTTCGCTTTACCCACCCTACGATTCCTGGAGGATCACGTGGCATCAGGGAAAACATACAAGTCCTTTCGATACAGCAATAACCTGGCCTGGGACACCGCTCGCCGCGGCCGATCTTCCGCATCCGGCAAACCCGACATCGAGATCGGCAGTCCTCCCGAATTCAAGGGAGAGGCGGGCGTCTGGGCTCCCGAAGAAATGCTGGTCGCCGCGCTGAATGCCTGCATGATGCTGACGTTTGTCTCGTTCGCGCAAAGCAAGCGGCTCGAGTTTGTCGCCTATGAAAGCGCCGCAGAAGGCTTGCTGGAAAATGTCGACGGCAAATATCGGATTGTTGAAGTCAGCGTTCGGCCAACCCTGGTCCTGAGAAGCGAGGCCGATATCGCGGCCGCCCGAACGATCATGGCCGCGGTAAAGGAAAACTGCTTCATTTCCAACTCGATCACCGCCGACGTGAAACTGGATCCGCAATTTCAGCTGGCATCCGATGTCGTCGGCTAGGCGCAAACGCCGTGGGCAAAGGCGCGCTCTTCGCGCTGTGCCCACCATCCATCCGCATCGCGAGCTTGATGGTGGGCACGCTTCGCTCTG
>DATFOT010000053.1:0-3394 GCA_035265265.1 Aestuariivirgaceae bacterium
CATCCTCGGGGCATTTCAGTAGATTGGGCGAGATCAGCGGCATATCGTCCGGATTGCTCGAGCGCAGGCGGACAGAGCCCCGGGATTTCGGCTTCACGACGACCGTCGTGATTGTCAGCCCAAAGGTATCCTCGACAAGACCGAGCGTATCGCGATCCAGGTAGATGATCGGAACACAGAATGCCTGGATCGTTGGCTCGGCCTCCGGATTAACCGGGTTGACGAACGCGCCAGCTTCAACGCCGGCCGAGAGGATCGGTCCGGAGCCGAACAAGCGGAAATGGATTCCGTTAAGCAGCATCCGCCAGCCGACACCCTGTTTGTAGTAGCCGTACGGCCCGTTCGCTTTCGCGATGAGGGGCACTTCCGGATGATCGATGAGATTTTCACCAACACCTGGAAGATCGGCGATGCATCGGAGGCCGTGCTCCCGCAGCTGATCGGCGGGTCCAATGCCGGACAGCATGAGCAGCTGCGGCGTGACAAGGGCTCCGGATGCGACGATCACTTCACCTTCTGCAAAAACCTGCCGATCCACTCCTGTGCTATCGCGGTAAGTGACGCCGATGGCGCGGCCGTTCTCGATGTCAATCTTGCGCACCCGTGACTGCAGGCGGATGACGAGGTTCGGGTTGTCCGCGAGCGGGGCCAGAAAGGCGTAGGCCGCGCTGCTGCGCCTGCCTCGTCGGTTCATGAATTGATAGAAGCCGACACCCCGCTGCGTGGGACCGTTGAAATCGGGGTTGAACGGTTCCCCCAGAGCCTGAATGGCCTGCACGAACCATCGCGACATGTCATTGATGTGGCCGGGATCGGAGACCAGGAGTGGTCCGTCTGCGCCGTGCAATTCGTTGTAGAACCTGTTGTTGCCCTCCATGGTGCGGAAGTGAGGGAGAACATCAGACCAACTCCAGCCAGGATAGTCGTTCTCCCCATGCAGCATCTCGTGCCATTCGTCGTAGTCGGACGGGCGGCCACGCATATAGACCTGCGCATTGACCGAAGAGCCTCCGCCGAGAACGTTGGCCTGAGGGATGTCATGCACACGGCCATCCAAGTGTTCTTGCGGAACCGTTTGGTGATACCGCATGTATTTGCTGCCGTTGATCGTCTTGAAAATGCCCGGCGGCATGTCGAGAAGCGGATGCCGATGGGAATAGCCGCCCTCGAGCAGCAGGACGCGCCTGCCTTCATTAGCGAGCCGCGCGGCGGCCACCGAACCAGAGGACCCACCACCGACGACGATGGAGTCAAAGCGCTCTGTCATGCCTGCACCTGCTTCTACACAAACATGAAGCTCGACGTCGGAAGCCTCAGTTGAACCGTATTTTCCCTGTTGTTCAGGGACAGCGCCTTGGAGACCGGTTCGCCAGTGACTGCGTGCACCAGCACTCCTTCCAAACTGTGGGGCTTGAGATCTGCCCCTGGCGATCCCTTGCGCTGCTACTGAATTTGGGCCTCTCGGGTGTCAGAGCCGCAAACACCTACCGTTTCAGCGAGCAAGGAGGCTATTCAAAAATAGGGTGCTTCTTTGCTTGCTCCTGAGGCAGTGCATCAAAATGCCACCACTCAATCGCGAGTTGCTGAAATCCTGCCTTTGTCATCACCCTCCGAAGCAACTTGCGGTTTGCAACCTGCTGCGCCTTGAGCTTACCTTCAGCTAAGAATTTGGCTTCGAGCACAGGCTGGGCTAACGGGCGGAAGTCATCGAACGGTGTACCCATGTCCAATTCCTGGCCATTATCAGCGAGCGTTAGGTCAACTGCAAAGCCATAGTTGTGGATAGATCCGGTCTTAGGATTAGCAACGAACGTTTGTTGAGGTGTGCCCTTTACTTTATTCCATAGAACTCTTTGGACCGAATGTGGACGCAGGCCATCAAACACAAGAAGGTCATATCTGGGATGAGATTTCTTCAGTATGACAGCCGCCCTGCGCAGCTTCTTAGCAGCTATCTTGTGTAGATAGAGTTTATTGAATGGTCCATACAGGTTTATGCTCATAAAATTGTTTTTGCTAGCATACCTCATGTCTATTATAAGACCTTCTACTTCGGCAATTTCTTCAAAAGAATCTGAAGATGCTGCCGCGGCAGCTGCCTCATGTAGACGTCTACGAGAGTGTAGCTTGTGCCCCTGTTCTGTCGGGCTCGCTGCACTTTCTGAAAGCATGGTCATACCCTCGCTTTGGAATGCACATCGCAGACGCGCCGCCCTTTGAAGGTAAACCGACATTCCCCAAATCGGCTGTGCGCTGACACACGCCGGCCTTTGTGGTGGGTGACACGGTCGTCTCCGGCGCGGTCGGGGCCGACCCGCTGCGCCAAGCCATCGCGGGCGTGCGCCAATGCGGCAAGGCGGTGTGCTGAGTGAGCGTCGTCTCAGCCAAGCCCATCATCCACACTCCCTCGGGGCTTGATGGTGTGGACGCCCCCCGACGGCATCAGCGTGCCAGAGTGGTGGTGTCACAGCCCACTCCAGGAGGCATCCATGAACCAGGTGAGCACCGTCGGCCTCGATCTCGCCAAGTACATCTTTCAGCTCCATGGGGCCGACAGCGCGGGAGCTGTTGTGTTTCGCAAGAAGCTGCGCCGCGGCCAGCTCCTCGCGTTTCTGGCAACGCTCCCGCCCTGCACGGTGGCCCTGGAGGCGTGTGCGAGCGCCCACTATTGGGGGCGCGAGATCGCCAAGCTCGGCCACATAGTGAAGCTGATCCCGCCGGCGTATGTGAAGCCATTCGTTAAGCGGCAGAAGAACGACATGGCCGATGCTGAGGCGATCTGCGAGGCCGCACAACGCCCCACCATGCGCTTCGTGGCCGTGAAAAGTGAGCAGGCGCAGGCCGCCGCCGTTGTGTTTCGCACGCGAGACTTGCTCGTTCGCCAGCGCACGCAGGCCATCAACGCGCTCCGGGGCCACTTGACCGAGTTCGGGGTGATCGCGGCTAAAGGGCCGGCCCATACTTCCAAGCTCATCGCTGCTCTCGGGGACCCCGCCTCCGATCTGCCCCAAGCGGCGCGAGGGATCCTGGCCATCCTGGTCGAACAACTCCGATCGTTGGACGAGCGCATTGCCGTGCTCGACCGCGAGATCGCCCGGCATGCCAAAGAGAACTCCGTCGCGCGTCGGCTGATGACCATCCCGGGCATCGGGGCTGTCACGGCTGCGGCCCTTACGGCTCTGGCCCCGCCGGCCGACACATTCCGGCGCGGTCGCGACTTTGCGGCCTGGCTCGGGCTGACCCCGGTTCAGCGCTCGAGCGGGGGCAAGGAGCGGCTCGGCAAGACCTCCAAGATGGGCGAGCGCTCGCTGCGACGCTTGCTGATCATTGGGGCCAGCGCGGTGGCACGCTGGGCCGCGCGCAAGGGCGTTCCAGCTGGCTCATGGCTGGGGCG
>DATFOT010000054.1:0-15277 GCA_035265265.1 Aestuariivirgaceae bacterium
GAGGGTGTTGAGCAGCGGCAGATGATAGGGATTGAAAACCTCGATACCCTTCGGGGGCCATTGACCGCCGGTGACCGCGAGGCGGGATGCCTGGATCGCTTCATTGGAATAGAGGCTCGCATCGAAAAAGGCCCAGAACCAAGCGACGAAGAACATCACTTCCGAGGCTATGAACAGGATCATGCCGTAGCGGAGATGAAGCTGGACGATACGGGTATGATCGCCGCGGTGGGCCTCGAATACGACATCGCGCCACCACATGAACATCGTGTAGAGAATGCCGAGCAGACCGAGCAGCATGATCCAGGGCTGCGCCCCATGCATCCACATGATCGCGCCCACTGCGAGGATGAAGGTGGCGGCCGCGCCGACGACCGGCCAGGGGCTGGGCTCGACGAGATGATAGTCGTGCTGCTTCGCGTGGCTGTCGGCCATGGGTTCTCCTTCAGTCCTCAATTGACCGTATCTGCGGCCGACGCGGCCCGTCCAGCGGACACTTTGTCCGGGGCGAGCGGATAGAATGTGTATGACAGGGTGATCGTGGCGAGCGAGGCGAGATCCTTATCCTCGGCAATCTTCGGATCGACGAAGAACACGACCGGCATGTCAGCCGTCTGGCTGGGTTCCAGTGTCTGCTCGACGAAGCAGAAACATTGAATCTTGGTGAAGTAGCGGCCTGCCAGGGCGGGGGTGACGTTGAAGACGGCAGTGCCGGTCACACGATGGCCGGCGTTGTTGACCGCACGATAATGGGCGATCGCCTCCTCGCCGAGCCTGACGGTGAGACGGCGCTGGCCGGGGGTGAAGGTCCACGGCAGGCCAGGCGCGGTATTGGCATCAAATTCGATATTCATTTCGCGGCCGGGCACGCTGCCCGGAGCAGCGCCGGCGCGCTGGGGCGTGCCGTCATAGCCGGTGACCTCACAAAAAACTCGATAGAGCGGCACGGCGGCATAGGACAGCGCGACCATCGCGAGAACGACAAGGCCGCAGAGGGACGCGACGCCGATGTTGCGCTCGGCAGCCCGCAGTTGAGACGACAGCCGGTTGCCCATGAGCCCGCCCTAGATTGCGCGGTCGGCGACATTGCCGCCGAGGCGCACGATGGTGGTGATGAAAAACAGGAGCGCCAGACCTGCCAGAACGAATGCCAAAACGATGGAGCGCCGCCGCCTGAGCGCCAGCTGTTCCGGGGTCAAATTCTGATTCGGCGCCATCGCCAGCCTCATCCGAACAACGCCGGAATAATAGGCAGACCGAAAGCATGCTCGATCAAAATCGCTGCAAATAATGCGAAAAGATAGAGAATGGAAAAACCGAAGAGACGGCCGGCGGCGGCTTCGGCCGGTTTTCCATCACGGCGGCTGTAAACCACCCATGCGAAGGACAGGAAGGCTCCTCCAAGTAGGATTGCCGCAACGATGTAAAGTTTTCCGGCAACGCCCAACATCGCAGGGGCAAGGCTCGCGGGAACCAGCAGCAGGCTATAGATCATGATCTGACGGCGGGTTTCGCCAGGACCGGCGACCACGGGCAGCATGGGAATGCCGGCGCGGGCATAATCGCGCTGACGCAGAAGGGCGAGCGCCCAGAAGTGAGGCGGCGTCCACAGAAATATGATGAGAAAGAGAGAGACCGCCGGCAGATCGACAGTGCCGGTGACCGCCGACCATGCAATGACCGGCGGAAATGCGCCGGCAGCACCGCCGATGACGATGTTCTGCGGCGTCACACGCTTCAGCCACATGGTATAGACGACCACATAAAACAGGATGGTGAAGGCGAGGAGGACGGCAGCGAGCCAGTTCACCACAAGGCCGAGCAGCAGGACCGAACCGACAGCAAGGGTCAGGCCAAAGCCCAGCGCCTCGCCCGGCAGCACCTTTCCCTGGGGGACCGGGCGGGAGGCGGTGCGTTTCATCAGCCCGTCGATATCGGCATCGAACCACATGTTGAGGCAGCCCGCTGCGCCGGCGCCAAGGGAAATCGCGAACAGCGTCATGAAGGCCAGCCACGGATGGATGTGGCCGGGAGCGGCGAGCAGGCCCGCGAGCGCGGTGAACACTACAAGCGACATCACCCGCGGCTTCAGCAGGGCGAAATAGTCCGAGGCCGTTCCATTGCCGGCCAGCGCAGGGCCGAAGGAACCTTGAACAATGCCGAGCTGGTCGTGAGGGTTGGTCATGGTCTGCTGCGTCGGCTGTTGCTTGGCATGGTCGCTTCTATCGAATGACCGGGAGCGTATTGAACTGGTGGAACGGCGGCGGTGAAGGCAAGGTCCATTCCAGCGTCGTGGCCCCTGGACCCCAAGGATTATCGGCAGCGCGTTCGCGGCGGGCCAGGGCTGCGTAAAACCCGTAAAGAAAGACGAACATCCCGGCGAGCGAGATGTAGGCACCCATCGAGGAGATCCAGTTCCAGCCGGCAAAGGCCTCGGGGTAATCGACATAACGACGCGGCATGCCGGCAAGCCCCAGGAAATGCTGCGGGAAGAACACCAGATTGACGCCGATGAAAGTCAGCCAGAAATGAGTTTTGCCGATGGCTTCATTGTAATTGTAGCCGAACATCTTCGGGAACCAATAATACCAGCCTCCGAAAATGGCGAAGACAGCCCCCAACGAGAGCACATAATGGAAGTGGGCAACGACGTAATAGGTGTCGTGCAGCGCGCGATCGACAGCCGCATTGGCCAGAACGACGCCGGTCACTCCGCCGACGGTGAAGAGGAAAATGAAGCCAATGGCCCAGAGCATGGGCGTGCGGAATTCGATGGAGCCGCCCCACATGGTCGCGATCCAGGAGAAAATCTTCACGCCTGTCGGCACTGCGATGACCATTGTGGCGGCAACGAAATAAGCCTGGGTGTCAACATCGAGGCCGACGGTGAACATGTGATGCGCCCAGACGATGAAGCCGATCACTCCGATCGCCACCATGGCATAGGCCATGCCGAGATAGCCGAAGACCGGCTTTTTGGAGAAAGTTGCAACGATTTGGCTGATCATGCCGAAGCCGGGGAGAATCAGGATGTAGACTTCCGGATGGCCGAAAAACCAGAAGAGATGCTGGAAAAGAATCGGATCGCCGCCCGCTTCGGGCGTGAAGAAGCTCGTGCCGAAATTGCGGTCGGTGAGCAGCATGGTTATGGCGCCGGCGAGCACAGGCAAGGCGAGCAGCAGCAGGAAGACGGTGACCAGAATCGACCAGACGAAGAGCGGCATTTTATGCAGGGTCATCCCCGGCGCGCGCATGTTGAAGATGGTGGTGATGAAATTGATGGCGCCGAGTATCGAGGAGGCGCCGGCGATATGGATCGAGAGGATGGCGAAATCCATGGCAGGGCCACCCTGCGACGATAATGGAGGATAGAGGGTCCAGCCATTGCCGGCGCCTTTGAAGCCGTCCTGGCCCTCGACGAACATCGAGATCAGCAAGAGCGCGAAGGACGGCACAAGCAGCCAGAAGGAGACATTGTTCATGCGGGGGAAGGCCATGTCGGGAGCACCGATCATCAGCGGCACGAACCAGTTGCCAAACCCGCCGATCATGGCCGGCATCACCATGAAGAAGATCATGATAAGCCCGTGGGCGGTGATGAACACATTGTACATGTGCTTGCCGGCATCAATTGCGGCGCCGGGATCAACGCCATAGACCATCTGTGCAAGACCGTGGAAAACCTGAATGCCGGGCTCCTGCAGCTCCCAGCGCATGATGATCGACAGGACCGCGCCGATGACCCCCGCTACGATGGCGAAGATCAGATACATCATGCCGATGTCCTTGTGATTGGTGGAATAGGCGTAGCGGCGCCATCCGGTCGGGTGGTCCTCATGACCGCCATGAACTGCGTAACCCTGTGTCATGTGCTGACCTCTTTCACTGGGCGGTGCCGGGAGCGCGAGCCCCCTGCGCGCCTCGACACTTTCCTCATTGCTGCGGCGGAACGGTGGTCGACGCCAAGGTTTCCGGCCCGGACGGAAGCCTAGCGAACATCTTGTTGGCTTCCTCGACACCGGCAGTCTTTGCGCTTTGCACCCACGCATTGAATTCAGCCTCGGGCACGGCGCGCAGCGTAATCGGCATGAAAGCGTGGTCCTTGCCACAAAGTTCCGAACACTGGCCGTAATAGACACCGGGCTTGTCCACCAGGAACCAATCCTCGTTCAGCCTGCCGGGCACCGCGTCGATTTTCTGGCCGAAAGACGCAAGCGCCCAAGCATGGATTACATCACTGGCGGTGACGATGATGCGCACTGTCTTGTTCGCCGGAACCACCATCGGGTTATCAACGGCAAGGTAGCGCGGTTCGCGTTTCGCATCGGCTTCTTCGTTGCCGAGCATGTTGGAATCGAAGGCGATGCCGCCCTGGTCGGGATATTCATAGGACCAGTACCATTTGTTGCCGGTGATCTTGACCGTCATGTCGGCGGGGGGAATCACCCGCTGGAGGTAGAGGAGGCGGAAAGAGGGAATGGCGATCATCACCAGGATCACCACGGGCACCACCGTCCAGAGCACCTCGACCAGCGTGTTGTGAGTGGTCCTGGAGGGCGTCGGATTTGACCGTGCATTAAAACGCACAATAACGATCAGCAGCAGACCCAGCACCAGTGCGACGATGCTTGAAATGATTATCATCAGGAAAGTATGAAAATCCTCGACCTGGCGCATCACAGGCGTGGCTGCCGGCTGCAGCTTGTACTGCCAAGCTTCCGGACGGCCGAGCGACTGGGCCAAAACGGAACTGGAAAGGCCGAGGAGAGCGACCATCTGCATGAACAGTTTCGCGATGACTCGCATCAAGTGCCCCTTTCCCTGACCATCGACCCGCTGCTGAGACTCGATTGCCGGCTTGCGGCGCAGACGGGGGCGCCGCAGCCTTCGACCGGCCATGAACAGCAGCCCTGGTGCGGCAAACCTCTGGAGAACGTTCATCAACCATAAAGCCCCGTCCGCCGCAACTTGCTTCATGCGCGGCAAAGTTTCGCGGCGAATATCGCAAGTGGCTTGCCGCTTAACGGTTTTTTCAGAGGCGATGCAGCTTTTGGGAAAGGCTTCGCAATTCCGCCTCAATTGTTGCGGATCAAACCGGCTTCGATGGGGGAACGACCGAAGCTTGACAGAATGCCAATGCGCCGGTTCGCTGCGAGCCCAAGGCCAATGCTGTTTCCGGTACCCTTTTAGAAATGGAGCTGGTAACACCGTGAGAATACATATGGATATTTCCAGAATAATGCTCAGCCTCGGATCGATGGCGCTCGCGGGCGTTATCGGCAGCCAGCCGGTTTTGGCTCAGGCGGAACCGCAAAAGGCGAAACCACAGGCGTCTGCCTTCGGCCCGCGAACCCAAAAGGGGCAAAGAGCGGCACGGCGCGGTCCCCCGCCGGAAATCATCGCAACGTACGATGACTGGAAAATCCAGTGCGAAACGGTGCCGGCGCAGGCCCAGAAGCAGGGTCAACAACCGGCGATTTCCGACAGCGTGGAGGCGGCATCCGGCAAGAGTGATAATGCGGCGGGCGCCGCGGACCCGGCGCAGTCTCAGGCCAAGCGCATCTGCGGCATGATCCAGTCAGCACGCGACGAGAAGCGGCCGCAGCTCGGGATCACCCTTTATATCTCGCGGGTCAAGCAGGGAGAAAAGGAGCTTACGCAGATGCGCATCCTGGCTCCGATCGGAGTCTGGCTGCCGCAAGGCATCGGGCTCGACATCGACGGCCAGGCGGTGGGCTCGATGCCTTACTCCAATTGCCTTCCCCAGGTTTGCCTTGCCCGCGCGGAAACCTCGCCGGAGACGCTCGACAAGTTCAAAAAGGGTACGGTGGCGAACTTTTTCATCTATGCCGGTCCGGGCGCCGGCGTGCCGCTGAAAATATCGCTTAAAGGCTTCGGAAAGGCGCTCGACGCCCTCGATCAGCTGTAACTCCTGCGGGTGGTGTTCGGGCAGGCGCGCTATTACATAGGGCGAAGGTGCACCGGCACATCAGCCGATCACATGGTGGAGGCCCGTCTTGCAATCACCCGCAATTGAAGCTGCACGGCTCTTTGCCGAACTGGAACCCGCCAACAGCCAGAAGATCCTGCGCGATGCGCTCGGGTCGGCCGATGACGGCGAATTGTTCCTCGAATACCGCCAGTCAGAATCGCTCGTGTACGATGACGGCAAGTTGAAGAGCGCGGCCTATGACACGACCCAGGGCTTCGGGCTCAGGGCTGTTGCCGGCGAGACGACGGCCTATGCCCATAGCAGCGAGATCTCCGAGCCGGCGCTGAAACGAGCGGCGGAGACCGTGAGATCGGCAGCCCAGGGAAAGGGCGGCACGCTGGCACTGCCGCCGCAGATGACCAACCGCAGGCTTTATTCCGACATCAACCCCATCGAAGAAATGGACTTCGCGGCGAAAGTGAAGCTCCTGCGTGAGGCGGATGCATTCGCGCGCAGCCTTGATGGACGGGTGAGGCAGGTATCGATTTCACTCGCAGGCGAATGGCAACTCGTCGAAATCCTGCGGCCAGATGGATTCATCGCACGCGATATCCGGCCGCTCGTACGGTTCAACGTCACAGTCGTAACCGGCGAAGGGGCGCGTCAGGAAAGCGGCACCTATGGCATGGGCGGGCGATCGGCCTACAGCAGTTTCCTGGGCGAGGAACAATGGCAAAGCGCGGTGCAGGAAGCGCTGCGGCAAAGCCTGATCGCACTTGGTTCGGTCGCCGCGCCGGCCGGCGAGATGGACGTGGTGCTCGGGCCCGGCTGGCCGGGCATATTGCTACATGAGGCGATCGGCCACGGACTTGAGGGCGATTTCAATCGCAAGAAAACCAGCGCGTTCTCCGGGCTGCTCGGCCAAAGGATCGCGTCTCCCGGCATCACGGTCGTCGACGACGGAACGATCGAGCAGCGGCGCGGCTCGCTTAGCTTCGATGACGAGGGCACGCCGACGAACCGCACGGTTCTGATCGAGAATGGAATACTCGTGGGCTACATGCAGGACCGGCTCAACGCGCGCCTCATGGGTGCGGCGCCGACGGGCAACGGGCGCAGGCAGTCCTTCGCGCATTCGCCGATGCCGCGCATGACCAATACGATCATGCTGCCCGGACAGCATGAGCCTGAGGAAATCGTGGCCTCGGTGAAGCAAGGGCTCTATGCGGTAAACTTCGGCGGCGGCCAAGTCGACATCACCAGCGGAAAATTCGTCTTCTCGTGCACCGAAGCCTACAAGATCGAGAATGGGAAAATCGGCGCAGCCGTGAAAGGCGCCATGCTGATCGGCAGCGGCGCGGATGCGCTGACCCGCATCTCGCTCGTCGGCAATGACACGAAGCTCGACTCCGGAATCGGAACGTGCGGCAAGCAAGGTCAAGGCGTACCCGTGGGCGTGGGGCAGCCGACCATCCGTATCGACAAGATCACGGTGGGCGGCACGGCTGCCTGATTGCGGTCGGCCGATCAAATCCGGGACTGGCTATCAATGGAAGCACCCGATGATACCCGGTGCCTCAAGGCATCAGATAATGCTCAAGTCACGTCTGCAATGGCCAGGTGTTCCGTTCGCCCTCCTCTCCGCCGCATTGTTTGGAGCAAGCGTCCCGTTTTCCAAGCAATTGCTGAGCAGCGTCGATCCCTGGCTCTTGGCCGGACTACTGTATGTCGGTTCCGGGATCGGGCTCTCCCTGTTCCTGATACTCAGGACCACGACCGGCCAACGCAAGGCCGAAGCCTCGCTTGATCGGGAAAGCATTCCCTGGCTGATAGGCGCTGTCGTGTTTGGCGGCATCCTCGGCCCTGTATTCCTGATGTTTGGTCTAAGCCACACCGCTGCGTCTGCGGCTTCACTCCTGCTCAATCTCGAATCTCTCGCAACCATGGCCATCGCTTGGGTCGTGTTCCGCGAAAATGTCGACAAGCGCGTATTCATCGGTGCGATGGTGATCCTCGTCGGCGCTCTGGTGCTGTCATGGCGCGGCGATCCGACGGCAGATTGGGGCAATGTGGCTATCGCTGCAGCCTGCCTATGCTGGGGGATCGACAATAACCTCACGCGTAAAATATCAGGCGCTGATCCCGTGGTGATTGCCGCTGTGAAGGGGCTGGTGGCAGGACCGATCAACCTCTTGCTCGGTTTCCTCATCGGCGCCTGGGTTCCGCCAGCGGCCCTAATGGCTGGCGCCGCGGGCCTCGGCTTCGTCACCTATGGCATCAGTCTCGTCTTCTTTATCCTAGCGCTGCGTCACCTGGGGACCGCCCGCACCGGTGCCTATTATGGAACGGCACCGTTTATCGGAGCCTTGCTTTCCGTATGCCTGTTGAATGAGCCCCTAACTTGGCAACTGATCATTGCGGGAGGCCTTATGGCAATTGGCGTGTGGCTGCGCAAGTGGTATCCTGCTGAGGAAAACATTGATGATTGCCACAGAAGGTCATGCATCGGTGGCGGCTGGGCTGCTCAGAGCTGCTGAAGTGATCAGCTCGCTGGCAATCTTCTTAATCGGCCTGTTGTTTCTCCTCGACGGCCTTCCCCATTTTGAAGCCGCACTGCCGACCAGCAGGACCAGGAGAACAGCGGTGAGGGAGTGGGAGAATGCAACCCGCCCCGCCATGATCAACCCGTCAATTGCCCGGGCGCTGTGGCCGAGACAGTACGACAGGATAATCGATTTGCCGTGGCCTGGCGTTAGGGCATGAACGGCGCCAAGCGCTAACGCCAGGACAATCAGTGATGGCGGCAAAACCCCGGTCTGCGTCAATTGGTGAAGGCCGGCCGACAATGCGCTACCGATGTCGCGTTGGATCAGGACGATCGATCTGTAGATTTCGGCTAACTCAGGCACAGGCGTCTTATGATCGACCTACCCTTGGCCTGCAACTCTAAAGCCCCTTTTCACCCCCTGGAACTGTTCTCGGACGATGTTGAACAAAAATACGGACAGCAAGAAGTTTGAGACCAACTTTCCTCGGATGGCACGCATGGCCTCCGGCCTGGCAAATGCCGGGCGTTTCAATTGCACCCGCGATTCATCTCATAGCGCATGATGGGTTCGTTGAAACCGTCTTCCTATCTGAACCTTGCCCGCGCGTTCAGGGATTTCGGCGATGGTTTCGTCGCCGTGCTGCTGCCCGTGTACCTCACGGCGCTTGGGCTCGGGGCTTTCGAGGTCGGGCTCGTCGCGACGCTGGCACTGCTGGGTTCCGCTCTCATGACCCTCGCAATCGGTTTGCGCAGTGCCGGCAGGGATCAGCGCTTGCTGCTGATCATGGCCTCCATGCTTATGGTTGCCACAGGGCTGGCCTTTGCCGGGGCTAATAGTTTCCCCGTGCTGCTGCTCGTTGCGTTCATGGGCACGATCAACCCCTCCGCCGGCAGCGTCAGTGTTTTCGTACCATTGGAACATGCCGTGCTGGCGGGCTGTGCGTCGAACATCGAGCGCACCAGACTCTTCGCCCGCTACAGCCTGATCGGTGCGCTGGCTGCGGCTGCCGGATCACTCGCGGCCGCCAGTCCGGAGCTCTTAAGCTCTATTGGTGTTTCGCGGCTGACGGCGATCAAAGCAATGTTCCTCCTTTACGGGCTGCTGGGCGTCGCAGGCGGCCTGATGTACCAGCGGCTGCCATCCCTTTCCGTCGAAGAAAAGGCCAGTTCCTCATCGCTCGGGCCCTCGCGCAGCATCGTGTACAAGCTTGCCGCGCTGTTCAGCATCGATGCGTTCGCCGGCGGCTTCGTCGTGCAGTCACTGCTGGCGCTGTGGCTGTTCGATAAATTCGGCCTGTCGCTTGCGGCCGCGAGCGTGTTCTTTTTCTGGTCGGGCTTATGCTCGGCAATTTCCTTTCCGGCGGCGGCCTGGCTATCGCTGCGGATCGGGCTGATCAACACAATGGTCTATACGCATATTCCATCGAGCATGTGCCTCATCGGTGCTGCCGTCTCCCCGCGGCTGGACATGGCCTTGGGCCTGCTTCTCATTCGCGCCCTTCTGTCGCAAATGGATGTGCCGACACGCACGTCCTATGTGATGGCGGTGGTAACCCCGGCAGAACGGGCGGCGGCTGCCAGCCTTACCTCGGTGCCCAGGAGCCTTGCCGCGGCTGCCAGCCCGGCGATTGCCGGGGCGATGTTTGCGGCGGGCTTCACGGCATGGCCGCTCATGATTTGCGGCACACTCAAAATTGCCTATGACCTGCTGCTGCTCCTGGCTTTTCGGCATATCAAGCCTCCGGAGGAGCAGTGATGAGAACGGCGATGACCTATAGAGCAAGTCTCGCCAGCGCGGTACACTGGCTAAAACCGTAGAGAGGCTGCGATGCGGGTGATCGAGGAATTGGAGAAAGCCCAAGGCGGCCAGCTCTTCAGGAAGCTCGGCGAGCTTGCCGGCATCTCTCCTTCCGACGCCAAACGCGCACTCGAGGCGATGTGTCCGCCGATTGCCGCACGGCTGCAGGCAAGAGCGGCACAGCCTACTGCGTTCGAACAGCTCCTCAATCTTCTCGAAGACAATGAAAGCGATCTGCTCAAGGAAGGCGATCCGGGCAGCGACGAGGTCAGGGCCGATGGGCTGGCGGTGCTTGTCGATCTTTACGGCTCCGATGATGCGGCTCGCAACGAGGCAGAGATGGCCGGCCGGGCACTGAGGATCGACGGGCCGGCGATGCAGCGGCTTCAGCCGATCGCAGCACAGCTGGTGCTCGCGCTGCTCAGCGAGCGTTTTCAAGAAGGGAATGGATTGGAGGAAGCGCCGGCCGCGACGGCGTCAGAACAAAGTGCCGAGAGAGCGGCGACCGGCGGGGGGAAAAGCATCTGGGGCATCGTTATTGCCGCGGCGGGCGCTGCAATTGCGCGGGCGCTCATGAACAGGCTGCTGCCGCGCCGGCGGCGCAGGACGCGTTATACGTATGATGATTACAGGCGGCGAACGACGCGGCGGCGGCGTAGAAGCGCCCGTCAGCCCAGGCTCGAGGATTTGTTCCGGGATCTTATCGGGTAGGTGAAGCGGATGTGCATCAAACCGCACATCCGCTGATCATATGGGTTCTCATCTCCGAGTCAGCGCTGCAGGCGGTGCGGCGCATTCAGCCGGCGATGGAGCTCGGTTACCGGGTCATAGACGAGGGGTAAGTCCAAAACGCTCTCCACCGCGCTACGGGTGAGGCCAATGTCGCGAAGAAGATAATCGTCGAGTTCCTCAACCCTTTTCAGCATCCGGCGCCTTGTCCAGTTATGGAGGTACCGCCGCAGGTTGCCGAAGAGTGATCCGTAATACTGGCTCTCGGCCTGATTGAGCACATAGTCGCGCATGGCAAAGTCCTCCTGGTTCGGAAAAACGCTGGTTATTCCGTTGGTTGATCGTTGCGGACATTTCGTCCAGCGATGATGATGGAATAAATATGCAGGCTTCCCCTTGATTAGTCCAACGAATGTATTTTATGATATACATCAGAAATCGTGATGTATGGACGTGCCATGATCCCCAATCTCGATGTCGATTTATTGAAGACCTTCATCGCCATCGCCGAGACCGGCGGCTTCACGCGGGCGGCCGAGGAGGTGAACAAGACGCAAGGCGCCGTCAGCATGCAGATGCGGCGGCTCGAGGATATTCTCGGCCGGCCGGTGTTTCACCGGGCCGGGCGGCAGAACAGACTTACCGCCGACGGCGAAAGGCTCCTCGATTATGCACGGCGCATCGTGCGGCTGAACGATGAAGCCGTAGTGACGTTTTCCAAACCGGAGCTTACCGGCGTCGTCCGTTTCGGAGTGCCGGACGATTATGCAGATAATTTGCTGCCGGAGTTCATGGCGCGTTTCGCGCGCACTCATCCCTTGGTGCAGGTCGATGTCGACTGCCTGCCGAGCAAAACGCTGATCGGGCTTGCCAAGGACGGAAAGATGGATGTGGTGCTGATCAGCGCAGAAGCGGGAACGCCCGGCATAGAGCTCCTCAGACGCGAGCCGCTGGTGTGGGTCTCCTCGGTCCGGCATTGCGTTCACGAGTTCGAAATCGTCCCGCTCGCGGTGTCGCAGATCGGCTGCGCGTGGCGAGACAATATTTTCCAGCAGCTCGATAGCTGGAACCGCCGGTATCGGATTGCTTATGCCAGCACGAATTCCAACGCGATCAAGGCGGCGGTGCTTGCGGGACTGGCCGTTGCGGCCCTGCCGAGGGTGAGCGTGACGCCGGGCATGCGGATCTTGAGCGAAACGGAAGGATTTCCGCCGCTGATGGTCATCGAAATCGGCCTCGTCTTTGCCCCGCGCCAGGCCAATCCGGCGGTCGAAGCGCTGACGAAACACATCCGCGACAGTCTCGCCACAATCGAACATCCGTTGATGGCGGCGGAGTAATCACCGAGAGACTGCCGCCTTAAATGATTCTTGCCTTGCCCGGCTGTCTGAGCCTCGGTAGACCATCACGCTCGTAACAGAAAGAGCTTTTGCTTGAGCGGTCCGACTCCCGACAGCCCCGAGGTGCTTGCGCCGATCACGGACAAGGCGCAGCTCATCGGTTTTCTCGCCCGCGGCGCACGGCCAAAGGAGCAGTGGAGGATCGGCACCGAGCATGAGAAATTTCCATTCCTCACCGATACGCTGAAACCTGTTCCTTATAACGGCGACCGCTCGATTAGGCGGCTGCTCGAAGGCATGCGCGACCGTTTCGGCTGGACGCCGGCGATGGAAGGGGCGCATCTGATCGCGCTCAGCGACCCCGGTGGGGCGGGATCGATCTCGCTCGAGCCCGGCGGCCAGTTCGAATTGTCCGGCGCACCGCTTAAGACGCTGCACGACACGTGCGAGGAAGTTCACGATCATCTGGCGCAGGTGCGGGAAGTGGGCGATGCGCTCGGCATCGGCTTTCTCGGCATCGGCGTTTCACCGAAATGGACGCGGGCCGAGACGCCCGTCATGCCAAAGGGGCGCTATGCCATCATGGCTGCCTATATGAAACGCAAAGGCAATCTCGGCCTCGACATGATGTTCCGCTCCTGCACCGTGCAGGTGAACCTCGACTTCGGCTCGGAAGCGGACATGGTGAAGAAGATGCGCGTAGGCCTCGCGCTGCAGCCGGTCATCACCGCGCTATTCGCCAATTCGCCATTCCTGGAAGGCAAGCCCAACGGCTTTCGCTCTTATCGCTCGGAGATTTGGCGAGACACCGACCCTGACCGCACCGGCATGCTGCCCTTCGCCTTCGATACAGGCTTCGGTTTCGAACGCTATGTCGACTATGCGCTCGACGTGCCCATGTATTTCGTCTACCGCGACGGCGTTTATCACGACGTTGCGGGCGAGAGCTTCCGGGCGTTCATGCGCGGCGAGCTCAAGCAGCTCCCGGGTGTGCTGCCAACACTCAAGGATTGGTCCGATCACCTGACGACCATTTTTCCCGAGGTCCGCCTGAAGAACTACCTGGAGATGCGGGGGGCAGATTCCGGCCCGTGGCGGCGGCTGTGCGCCCTGCCGGCCATCTGGACGGGGCTTCTCTATGACCAGGCCGCGCTCGACGCGGCGTGGGATCTCGTCAAAGGCTGGACGGCAGTGGATCGGCAGACATTGCGCGACGCCGTGCCGCGAGAGGCCTTGTTCGCCAAGGTGAGGGGCCGCACGGCACGCGACGTCACCCGCGATGTCTTGAGCTATTCACGGGCCGGGCTGGCACGCCGGGGGGCCAAGGGATGCAAGGGGCGGGATGAATCCAGCTTTCTCGAGGTATTGGAGGAGATCGTCGAAGCGGGACACACGCCGGCAGACGATCTCCTGGCTCTCTATCAGGGCCCGTGGAAAGGCAATATCGACCGGGTATTCCGCGACTTCGCCTATTGAATCAGCGCCAGTCGCCGAGAACGGCCTGTACCAAGGCCAGGGCGGCGACCGCTGCCGTATCGGCGCGGATGACACGGGGGCCGAGCGAAATGGCATGGACGAAATCCTGCGCGCGCAGCAAGCCCTGCTCCTCGCTGGTGAAGCCGCCCTCGGGGCCGACCAGCACGGCCATCGGACCGGGCTGAAGGCGCTCCAAAACAGCGAGCGGGCTCTTCGGCGCACCGGTCTCGTCACACCAGACAAGCTGGCGCGGCCGGTCCCAGCCGCTGAGCGGATTGTCGAGAGGCTGCGGCTCGAGAACCTCCGGCAGGCCGACCAGATTGCACTGCTCGGCCGCCTCTATGACATTGCTTCGCAGGCGGTCGATGTTGATGCGTTCGGCAATGGTGCGCCTGGTGATGACCGGCCGGAGCCGCCCTGCCCCCATCTCTGTCGCCTTCTGGGCCATGTAGTCGAGCCGCGCATGTTTGAGAGGTGCGAACAGGTAATCGATATCGGGCAGCGGAGAAGCATCGCGCAGCTTGCGATCGCAGCGCAGGGTAAGGTCGCGCTTGCCTGTTGCGATAATCTCCGCCAGCCACTCGCCATCGGCACCGTTGAACAGGCGAAACGTCGCGCCCCGCTGCAGGCGCATCACATGAAGCAAATAATGAGCTTGCTGATCCTTCAGCACGACGGCGGCGCCGGAGGCGAGCGATGCGGGCACATAGAGGCGCGGCGTGCGCTGAAGACTTCCCGATTGCCTGTTCACGGCGCAAAGCTATGTCGTTTGCAGGCGCAGGGCAATCGCGCTAACAACCGGGCGCATGAAAAACCAGCCCTCCCTGGACCAGACCGGCGCTCCGCCCGCGGCGCTGCACTGGGCCGACAAGCTCCTGCCGCAGAAGCTCAAGCCCTATGCGCGGCTCGCCAGGCTCGACCGGCCGGCCGGCTGGTGGCTGCTGCTGCTCCCGGGGTGGTGGGCGATTGCGCTTGCAGCAGTCGAGGCGGGCGGCGGCACGCCTGACCTTCGGCTCATGGCACTGTTCTTCGCCGGCGCGATCATCATGCGCGGTGCCGGATGCACGCTCAACGACATCGCCGACCGGGAGTTCGACGCCAAGGTGGCGCGCACACGTTCAAGACCGCTGCCGAGCGGGGAAGTGAGCGTGAAAGGGGCAATCGTGTTCCTCATGCTGCTGCTCACGCTGGGGCTGGCCGTTCTCCTGCAGCTCAACACGCTTTCGATCGCGCTCGGCATGGCTTCGCTGGTGCTCGTTGCGATCTATCCCTTCATGAAGCGCTGGACGAATTGGCCGCAGCTGGCGCTTGGCCTTGCCTTCAATTGGGGAGCGTTGATGGGCTTTGCCGCCGTCGAGGGCGAGGTTTCGCCCGCGGCGATGAGCCTTTATGCGGGCGGCGTCTTTTGGACACTCGCTTATGACACCATATATGCGCATCAGGACAAGGAGGAC
>DATFOT010000055.1:0-4738 GCA_035265265.1 Aestuariivirgaceae bacterium
ATGAAGCTGTCCGTGCTCAGCGTTGCGTTTCCCTTCGCCATCGTTTCTCCCGACAGCGTCGGTGGCGCCGAGCAGATCCTGAGTGCACTTGACCGCGCCCTAGTTGCGGCAGGCCAGCACTCCATCGTCATCGCCCAAGAAGGCTCTCAGATAGCCGGCGAACTGATCGCGATGCCCCGGCTTGAGGGCGTAATTTCCGAATTTGAGTGCGCGGAGATCTGGGCACGTTATCGCGCCGAGATCGACCACATTCAGTCGATTCGCAACATCGACGTCATTCACTGTCACGGCATCGACTACAATCGCTACCTGCCCCGCCCCGGTGCCCCGCTGTTGGCAACGCTTCATCTGCCGGTCGAATGGTATGCGGCGGAAGCCCTCGCGCCGCGCCGTCCGCGCACCTGGCTGAACGGCGTATCCACTGTGCAGCGGCTTGCAGGGCAGCATGTTTTGCCGCCGATAGAGAACGGCGTTCCGATCGAACGGCTTTCAACCAGACTTCGCAAGCGTCACTTCGCGCTCATGCTGAGCCGCATCTGCGCCGAGAAGGGCGTGCACCTTGCGATAGAAGCGGCAAAAAAAGCGGATATTCCGCTGCTGATAGCCGGACAAGTTTTTGCGTATGGGGCGCATCTGCGCTATTTCGACGAGGAGGTCCGGCCGCGGCTCGATCATCAGCGCCGCCTGATCGGTCCGATCCCGTTTGCGCGCAAGCGCCGGCTGCTGACCGCGGCCCGCTGCCTCCTGGTTCCCTCGGTGGTCGCGGAGACGAGCTCACTGGTCGCGCGCGAGGCGCATGCATGCGGCACGCCCGTCATTGCATTTCCGAACGGAGCTTTGACTCAGGTCATCGAGCCGGGCCGGACCGGATTCCTGGTGGACAGCGTTGAGGCGATGGCCAGCGCCATCCACGACTGCGGCGGTATCGACCCGCTGCTATGCCGGGATGCGGCGAGGGAGCGTTTCTCAGATCGGCGGATGATCCGAGACTATTTCGCCCATTATGAGTATCTGACGCAACGCGGCCATGACCATGTCGAGACATGAAGCGAAGGCTACGGGCCCTGGCCTTACGGTTGAGCACATCGGCGATTTGTCAGGCTTGCGTGAACTCGCGCAGGAATGGTGGAAGCTGTGGCGACGCATCCCTACTGCGACGCCTTTCCAATCGCCGGCCTGGCTGATCGCATGGTACGCGTGCTTCCGGCCCGGGCCATTGCGTTGCGTCGCCGTGCATTTTCAAGGAAAGCTGGTCGGCCTTGCGCCATTCTACGCGGAAGATAGCCCAGGTTGCAGTCGCCTGCTGCCTCTGGGATTATCGCTCAGCGATCATCATGATGTGCTGGTCGATCCGGCGCACGAAAGTACAACGGGCGCGCTTTTACTAAGGCATTTGCTCCAGCCGCCGTACGGCGGCACGCTCTGCTGCGAGGAACTGCGCCATGACTCAGCCGCGCTCCGAATTTGGGGGCTAAGCGAGTGGCTCAGGGCGCGATATCCTCAGAGCGCCTGTCCTGTGCTGCCGCTCGGCCCCTCGTTCGAAGCTCAGATACCGCGACATAAGCTGCGCAAATTGCGAATGGCGAGGCATCGGGTCGAACGCCATGAAGGCGTCATCATCGCGCCGAAGAGGGATGCGGCGTGCGGTTTTCTCGGGGAGCTGTTCCGGCTGCATGCCGCGCGCTGGACCAATCGCGGAGAAACCGGAGTGCTGGCAGACGAGAGGGTGCAGCAATTTCACGAGATGGCTCTCCCGGCAATGCTCGATGCGGACCTGCTCAGGCTCTATGGGCTTTACATCGGCGGGAAACTGACGGGGGCGTATTATGGTTTTTACTGGCGCGAGCGCGCTTATGCCTATTTGGGCGGTTTCGATCCGGCATTCGCCTATCACAGCCCGGGCACGGTGCTGATCGGTCATGCAATCGAGGAGGCTCTCCACGAGGGTGCCTCAGAGTTTCATTTCCTGCGCGGCCGTGAAGCTTACAAATACGAGTGGGGTGCAAGCGACCGCTGGAATGCGCGGCTGGAACTCAGAAGACAGCCATGAGCAATTCAGCGGCGGTGCTTGCGAATGAATTGCTCCGGTCGGTTGAGAGAGCAGCACCTGCGAATGTCGCGCTCATGCATCTGCTCTTGCGCGCATCACATTCACGGGATGCCGGCCAGGCGATAGATCTCGCGCTGCGGAGTGCGGCGCAGGGGGGCCGGCCCGCGATCGAACGCTTGCAGGAGGTTGCGAAGCTGTGGTTGCAAAATCCCCAGGCATGGGAGACGGTGCGAGCAATTGGAACCTGGCACGGATCGCGGCATCACTCGGCTGGTCACGCGCTGGACTATTGGTCGGCGGCTTACGACGAGGCGGCGAGGACCTCACCCGAGGCCAGCGTGGCGCTCTACTCACTCGGCAATCCGGAGCTTCTAAACGCCGCGACCTACGAGGTTGTCTCCTATCTCGAGCGCCTCGGGGTGCTCGGACCGCAGAGGAAGCTGCTGGAACTGGGATGTGGCATCGGCCGTCTGATCGAGGCCTTAGCGCCCCTAGTCGGAAGTGCCGTGGGCATCGATATTTCTCATGCGATGGTGCAACACGCAGAGCAGCGTTGCCGGCGTTTTGGCCATGTGGAGATCGCAAAAGGGCCTGCGCATGATCTTACCGCCTTCGCTGATGAGAGTTTCGATATTGTGCTGGCGGCGGACGTATTTCCCTATATCTGGGAAGCCGGCCCTGAGATCGTGAACATGACCCTGACCGAAACTGCCCGCGTTCTGGCGCCTGGCGGCGCCGTTGTGGTGCTAAACTTTTCTTACGGGAGCGAGCCCGATGCCGATCGAGCGGGGCTGATTCGCCTTGCGGAGGCCAACGGCCTCAATGTCGTCCAGTATGGCGATCGCCCTTTCAAGCTGTGGGATGGTATGGCCTTCGTGCTGGAGAAAATCGCAAACGCTACTTAACCGCGCCAAGTGTCAGACCCCGCACCAAGTGGCGCTGCACCATCAGAGCGAAAACAACGATGGGCAGAGCTCCCATCACTCCAGCGGCCGCCATCGAGGCCCAGTCCGTATCAATTCTGCCGATGAGGGTGGCAGTTCCTCGGGGCATCGTCATTGCGTTGGGAGTGGCGGTAAGAACGAGCGCAAACAAAAACTCGTTGAACGTCACGATGACGGCGAAGATGGCCGTTGCCACCAGCCCCGGCGCGGCAAGCGGAAGCGTGATGCGGCGAAAAGCGGTGAGCCGGGAATCGCCGTCGACCATAGCCGCTTCTTCGAGGTCCACTGGAATCTCGCGAAAGAAGCTCTCCATCATCCAGACACAGAAGGTGAGATTCAGTGCCGTATAAGTGATGATCAACCCGAGCCAGCTGTCCAGCAGATCGAGCTGCAGCATCAGCAGATAGACCGGAATCATTATGACAACCGCCGGCACGATGCGGAGCGTGAGCAACGACAGTCCCACCACCCGCTCTAGGCGGAATCTCAGACGGAACCTTGCGATAACATAAGCCGCAAGTGATCCAAGGATCAGGGAAAGTACGACAGATGCAGCTGTCACCACCAGCGAGTTCATTAGGTAGGCGTCGAATTGCTTCTGCGACAGCAGCCGGATGTAGTTGCCAAATGTCGGCGCATGTGGATAGAGCGTCGCGTCCTGGGTGATTTCCTTGTTCGTTTTCAGCGAGGCCGCGACCATCCAATAGATCGGCAGCAGCACCACTGCCAGCAGCAGCGAGGTTACAATTGCTGTGAAAGCGCGTCTCACCTCGTGTCCGCCCTCCTCAGCAGCCGCACCGCCAGGAGCGTCAGTGCTAAAATGAGCAATCCCATCGTCGCGAACAGCGCGGCTGCATAACCGGTCTGCTGGAATTTGAAAGCCATTTCATAGCCCAGCACCGACAAGAGCCGAGTCGCCTCTCCCGGGCCGCCGCGAGTGAGCACGAAGACCTGATCGAAGGTGCCGAAAGCATCGATGGTCCTGAGCACGATGGCGATGGCCAGCACCGGGGCGAGCATCGGAAGCGTGTGATCGAAGAGAATTCGCCCTCGCCCTGCCCCATCCACCCGCGCCGCCTCCAGCGGTTCGCCAGGCAATGACTGCAGGCCGGCCAAAAGAATGAGAAACATGAGCGGTGTCCATTCCCAGACATCGAGGGCTACGAGCCCCAGAAAGGCTTTCCTGGGGTCGCCGAGTATCTGCACCGGTCCACCCCCGGCAAGTTCCGAAAGCGCGGTCAGCATGCCAGCGTCGCTTGCATAGATCAGCCGGAACACGATTGCCACCACAACGGGCGTGATCACCATCGGCACGATCAGCACCGTCCGCAGCAGCCGGATGCCGCGGAATTCACGCTGACAGAACAGCGCCAGCGCCAGCCCGAGCACGGTCTCGATGGCCACGGCCGCTCCAACAAAGCTGACCGTCACGGCGAGCGAGTTGCGGAACTGGTCGTCCGACCACAGGCGAATATAGTTGTCGAGGCCGACCTCGCGCAGAGGCTTTCCATAGCGATAAAACTTCGTGCTTGTCCTAAGGCCGTCCCACAGCGGGTAAACGAGGACTACCAGAACCGTCAGCACGCTTGGCGCAAGAAGCAGGTAAGGCAGGGCTATGTCGAGCCCTGCCCCTCTTACGCGCCTTTGCCCCCCTAAGGACGCCGTTTGTTTCATCCGTAATAGCCGGCCTGTTTCAGATAATCCGTTACCTGCTGCGCGGCTGTATCAAGCGCTGCACCGCCGC
>DATFOT010000056.1:0-3989 GCA_035265265.1 Aestuariivirgaceae bacterium
CCGAACGCGAGCTCATGATCTCCGATGATCATGAAGGCATCATTGATCTTCCCGGCGATATTCCGGTCGGCACGCCGGCGGCTCAGGCGCTCGGTCTCGATGACCCGATGATCTATGTGAAGGTCACGCCCAACCGGCCCGATGCGTTGGGCGTCCGCGGCATCGCCCGCGATCTTGCCGCCAAGGGCTTGGGCATGCTGAAGCCGTTGCACGCGACACCTGTTCCAGGGGGGATTAGATCGCCCGTCGAGGTCGAGCTTCGCTTTCCGGGTGGCGACACCACGCCATGCCCGCTGTTCATCGGCCGGTATTTTCGTGGCCTGACCAATCGTCCCTCGCCCGACTGGCTGAAGCGCCGTCTCCGCGCAATCGGCCTGCGCCCGATTTCGGCCCTGGTCGACATCACCAATTATATGACGATCACTTACAACCGTCCGCTTCATGTGTTCGACGCCGACAAGATCAGGAGCCCCGTTCACGCGCGTTTCGCCCGCGACGGCGAGGAACTCCTGGCCCTCGATGGCCGAACCTACAAGCTCGACCCGACCATGACGGTCATCGCGGATGCGCAAGGTCCGCAGGGTATTGCCGGCATTATCGGGGGCGAGCAAACCGGCTGCACGCCTCAAACCGTCAACGCCTTCATGGAGGCCGCCCTCTTCGATCCGTTGCGCACCGCTGCCACCGGCCGCAGGCTCGGGATCAACTCCGATGCCCGCTACCGCTTCGAGCGCGGCGTCGATCCGGCTTTCGTCGCTCCAGGCGCCGAGATCGCCTCGCGCATGATCCTCGATCTTTGCGGCGGCGAAGCCTCCGAACTCGTGATCGCGGGAGAGCCGCCGAGCTGGACGCGCAGCTACACGCTGCGCAAGTCGCGCGTGAAAGCTTTGGCCGGCATCGATGTTCCGATCCCCGAACAGAAGCGCATCCTCTCGAGCCTCGGCTTCGAGGTCGCCGAAGCCGCTGGCGGCTTCGCCTGCGGGGTGCCGAGCTGGCGCCCCGATATCCAGGGTGAAGCCGACCTCGTGGAAGAGGTCACCCGCATCGTCGGCCTGGACAAGGTGCCGCCTCAGCCACTACCGCGCAGCCATGCTGTGGCGCGCCCCGTTCTGAACGCTCTTCAGCGGCGCATGCTGGCCGCCCGTCGAGCCCTTGCCGCCGCGGGGCTCACCGAGGCCGTCACTTGGTCGTTCCTGCCTGCTGCGCATGCCGAGCTTTTCTCCGCAGGCGGGCGCAATCCCGCGCTCGTGCTGGCCAACCCGATCTCGTCCGAATTGACCGATATGCGCCCCTCCCTGGTGCCGAACCTTCTCGCCGCAACCTCGCGCAATCACGCGCGCGGCTTCGCCGAGATCGCGCTTTTCGAGGTGGGCCAGGCCTATGCCGGCGAGCGGCCGGAAGATGAGACGCTGCGTGCATCCGGTGTCCGCCGCGGTGCCTGCCACGGACGCAACTGGCTCGAGAAGCCGCGCCCTGTCGATCTCTATGATGCCAAGGCCGATGCGCTCGCCGTCCTCGAGGCTTGCGAAGCGCCCATGTCCAGCCTGCAGGTGGTGAAGGGCGGGCCTGCTTGGCTGCATCCCGGCCGCAGCGGCACCATCCAGCTCGGCCCCAAGAATCGTCTCGCCGTCTTCGGAGAAATCCATCCGCGCATTTTGCAGGCTCTGGATGTGAAAGCGCCGGCCGTTGCCTTCGAAGTCATATTGAATGCCATACCTTCCGCTCGCGCCAAATCGGCAACCCGGCCCGCGCTCGATGTCTCCGACCTGTTGCCCGTCAGCCGCGACTTCGCATTCCTGGTCGATGACACAATCGAGGCGGAGAAGCTGGTAAAGGCTGCCCGTGCCGCCGACAAGACGCTAATCGCCGATGTCGAAGTCTTCGACGTTTTCTCCGGCGGCTCGCTCGGAGAGGGCAAGAAGTCGCTCGCCATTGCCGTGACGCTGCAGCCGCGCGAGCACACGCTGGTCGATGCGGAGATCGAAGCGGTCTCGCAAAAAATCATCGCCTCTGTGACCAAGGCAACGGGCGGCACATTGCGCGGGTGAGGAGCAGTATTCGCGATTGTCTCTCTTCTCACGCGTTGCCGATGAAAATGCCTGCCAGGAACACCAGGAACCCGCCGACCGCCACCTGGAAGGCCGCCCTGAGAAAGGGCGTGTCCATATATCGGTAGCGGATCCACGAGATCGCCCCGAGCTCCACGAACACAATGATCGTGGCAATCGTCGTCGCCGTCCAGAAATCCGGAATGAGATAGGGCAGCGCATGGCCGACCCCGCCGACGGTGGTCATCACCCCTGCCGCCAGGCCCCGGATCAAGGGATGTCCGCGTCCTGTGAGCTTGCCGTCATCCGAGAGCGCCTCGGCAAACCCCATGGAGATGCCGGCACCAATCGATGCCGCCATCCCGACAAGGAAAGTCTCCCAGGTGCTGTGCGTGGCGAATGCTGCCGCGAACAGCGGCGCCAGCGTCGAAACCGAGCCGTCCATAAGTCCGACGAGTCCCGGCTGGATCACTTGCAGCAGGAACAGCCGCCGCTGCGCTTCCTCCTCTTCCTCCTTGGCGCTCTGGGTGAGATGCTTCTCGCCCAGCCTGTCGGCGAGCGAACTATGCCCCTTTTCTGCCGATGCCAGCTCGTTGAGCAGCTTCTTCACGGCAGGATCGGCCGCTCGCGCCGCCGCCTGCTTGTAAAAATTATAATTCTCCGCCTCGATCACCTCTGCATGGCGCTGAATGCTTTTCAGGTTCGCATGCTTCATGAGCCACGCCGGCCGGTGCCTGACGAAGCCGGCGACATCGCTGCGCCGGATCAGCGGGATGAAATCGCCGAAACTCCTCTGATACATGTCGGTGAGCCGCCGCCGGTGCTCGAGCTCTTCCTCGGCCATCTCGATGAATACTTTGGCCGAGGCCGGGAACCGCTCCATCAGCGAATTGGCGAAGGTCGCGTAGCTCCGGGCATCCTCATCCTCGCTCGAAATGGCCAAGGCAAGGATTTCCTGTTCCGTGAGGTCTGAAAAACGCTTCAAGAGTGGTTTCCTTCTGCTGACGAGGGCTCAACTTAGAATCATTCCAGAAACCCTGCCACTGTCATGATCTTGGGTTCGCCGCTGAACACTCGTGTCATGCCGGCTCATCGGCTTGCTTGACGCTCGCTGACATGCCTGCCATCAAGCCCGCCATGACCGATCCGAGCTTGATCCGCAACTTCGCCATCATCGCGCATATCGATCACGGCAAGTCGACCCTCGCCGACCGCCTGATCCAGGCCTGCGGTGCGGTGTCTGCGCGCGAGATGAAGGAACAGATCCTCGACTCGATGGATCTGGAGCGTGAGCGCGGCATCACCATCAAGGCCAATACGGTCCGTCTGGATTACCGCGCCCGGGATGGTCGTGATCATGTGCTCAATCTCATCGATACCCCCGGTCATGTCGATTTCGCCTATGAGGTCTCCCGTTCGCTCGCCGCGTGCGAAGGCTCGCTTCTCATCGTCGATGCCTCGCAAGGGGTGGAGGCGCAAACCCTGGCCAATGTCTATCAGGCGATTGCCAACAATCACGAGATCGTGCCGGTGCTGAACAAGATCGATCTGCCCGCCGCCGAGCCCGAGCGCGTGCGCCGCCAGATCGAGGATGTGATCGGCATCGATGCATCGGGTGCGCTGGAGATTTCCGCCAAGACCGGTCTCGGCATCGACGAGGTTCTGGAGGCCATCGTCACCCGCCTGCCGGCTCCCAAAGGCGATGCCGATTCCCTGCTCAAGGCCCTCCTCGTCGACAGCTGGTACGATCCCTATCTCGGTGTCGTCGTTCTGGTCCGCATCGTCGATGGCATTCTGAAGAAGGGCATGCGCATCAAGCTCATGTCCACCCATGCTTCATATCTGGTGGAGCGTGTGGGCATCTTCCGGCCGAAACAGGAGATGATCGCGAGCCTCGGGCCTGGCGAGATCGGCTTCTTCACCGCCGCCATCAAGGAGGTC
>DATFOT010000057.1:0-7485 GCA_035265265.1 Aestuariivirgaceae bacterium
ATCGAAGCCGATATTCTGGCCGACGGTTCCCTTGACTACACCGATGATATCCTGGCGCAGTTCGACTTTGTCGTGGCGAGCATTCACAGCCGGTTTCGTTTGGACAAGGATGCTCAAACCCAACGCCTTTTGCGGGCACTCAGCAATCCCAACACGACGATCCTTGGTCATCCCACGGGACGCCAGCTGCTACGCCGGCCGGGCTATGAGTTCGATATTGAAGGGGTCCTTGCCGCATGCGCGAAACATCGAGTCGCGGTGGAAATCAACGCCAATCCTTGGCGCCTCGACCTCGATTGGCGCTGGCACGGTCGCGCCTTGGAATTGGGTTGCATGTTCAGCATTAATCCCGATGCGCACTCCACTTCCGAATTGGATCTGACGAGATGGGGAGTTCTGATCGCCAGAAAAGGAGGAATACCAAAGGAGCGCATATTGAACTGTCGGGCCACTGGAGCAGTAGCCAAGTTTTTCAAACGCGGCGGAAAATGAGAGGGCTCCTGCACCGCGCTGAATCACCCCTTAACCAGGGGAGGTGGGACGACCCATTTACCTTAACCAAGAGCGCCTCCCGCAAGTAGGGAACTCTGCTCCGCCGAGCTTGGTTGTTCGCAGCATGACCGATCTTGAGTTTGCAAGAAAGCGAGAGCCGCAGCTCGCAGCGGATGAAACCTTCCTAGCAGAGATCCTGGCTGCTCTCTTGCTCCTGACATTTTTCACTGGCGGGGTTCTTTTCGCGCTTCTTTAGATCGCACTCGCCTGGTCGAAAGTCAGAGTCGACGCGATTCTCAGGCTGCTGGAGTCTTTCGTTTACAAATTAAATTAAATTTGCCGCAAAAGTTTCTTGAACTATTTCGTAAAATTGAAAATTTCGCGCGATGCGATCTCTAAAATTAAGCAGATTCCGCCCACTCGCTCTTTAAATGACTGCGAATGTAACACGACGAGGTTTGTCATGGTTCGCAGCTCCCCTTTCAGCCTTACAACGCTTGGCCTGTCGTCCGCGCTCTGTCTTATGTCCGCCATGTCGCCGTCCTTTGCGGCGAAACCGGAACAGCTCAAATATCGCGCCATGGGAACGAAGGTTGACTGCCGCGGCACTCACAGCTGCGCCTCCTGGCTCACCACAAACTTCGCCGGCAAGCGGCCATTGGCAATCCTTGCGAACGACCGCTGGATCGTATCGATAGCGCCTCTTGCCAGAAGTTTGCCCGGACAGGGACCGGACGTCGAGGATGACTCAGGCAATGAGGGGACAGAGCCACCAGGAACAGGTGGCGACACGCCGACGGGGGACGGCGGGGCAGTAGCCGATGATGATAACGGCCACGGCAACGATCCCGGCCACGTCGACGATTCGAACCCTGGAAGCAGCGGCGACAATCAGAATGGTGGTGCCGATAATAGCGGGTCGGACAACAGCAGCGGAGGCGGTGCCGACAATAACGGCAATAGTCAGCAGCCCGGCGACAACGGCCACGGCAACGATCCCGGCCACGTCGACGATTCGAACCCTGGAAACAGCAGCGACAATCAGAATGGCGGTGCCGACAATAACGGCTCGGACAATGGCAACGCCGGCGGCTCCAGCAATAACGGCTCGAGTGCCAGTGACACTGGCAATGGTGGTCAGCACGATGACAATGGCCATGGCAACGATCCTGGCCGTTCCGACAGCTCCAATCCCGGCAAAGGCAAGTAGCATCTGGCGAGCCGGCGACCGGAAAGACATTGATTTGCGGGCCCCGGCCCCCTGAGCCCGGCCGGAGGCGGGGGCACCCGACCGGGCCAACAGCTCGGAAAGGCTGTTGTCATCGTCCTGAGGGGTCCGGACGATGAAGAAGTTCATAAGGAAGTCGACGAACACTCCGCCAGTTAATAGTTCGTAAGCCGGGGCCCTCGAGAATTACACTGTTGTAACACGCCCGACGTGCGTCTGCTCGACTTGAGCTTTTGACATCGGTACAACACCTGGCCAAAATCCTCCGTGCGGCCGACGCTGTGATTTGACTTATTGGCCCACTGGCCGAGCATTCCCTAGCGGCGAATCAGCCGGGATGGAGGCATCCTATGGGCATTGGAACGGATTTTGTGCTGTGGATTGGTGCGATGAATCTCCTGACATTATGCGCTGTGGTTCTAGCCGTTCGAGGAGGCGGCTTTGGAGACCGCTGAGGCCGCTCGCGGATCCGATCTGGACCTTAGCCATATACCGCAGACGCGTTGGCCCTAGGGGCCCGGCACGAGCTTCGTCGGGTGTTCCATCAGATCGAAATCATACCCTTCGCATTTCACGTCCGGATTGGTTGGAGAGAACATGCCGGAATGATTGTCCGTGAACAGCCACGCATGCAGATCATAGTGAAGAAATTCCTTGGGAATGATGGGAACATGCCCCTCCATTGGGCCAAGGAACTTTTGTCCGAAGAGTTCAGGCCTCTTGCTCAAATCGCCCGTTAGCGGAACGACCCATTCGACGCCTGTCAATTGCAATTTCCCGTCCTTCGGCTCGTAGAGAAGCACCGGGGGCCTCATCGGGTCCGGCTCGGCCTTTACCAGTTCCTTGTTGAGGAAGTGGATTCCCATCGCTCCCTTTGCGTAGTCGGCGTGCCCCTCCATCTTTTCCCCGTTGTACCGAACACAGCCCACCGTGGAATAATAGCCCTCACGCACCGCTGTGTAGACGTCCTGATACTTCGCGAGGGACTGACGCAGTGCGTCGAGTTCCTTCTTGTAAGGATCATCGGCTCGGGCGGATGCGATCAAATTGAGAGCAGCGGCGAGAGCTACTGCCCCACAAAATGCAATTTTGCTGATATTTGTCATCTTGATCTCCCCAAAATAGCTTGGACTTTGACCACGACCCGCTCACGATATGGCGGCGAGGATAATCCCAATCCGTCCCACGAGGATCTGTCAAATGAATACTGGGGCGGCGCTCCAAAATACTGAGCCTCAGCGCACTGAAGCGCGCAAGGTCCAGTAACAATCGGCATGACCGATCGGGCGCACACATAGATAACTGTCGTCAGCCTGATCAATGTCCACCGGTCCATCTTTCAGCGCTGCACAGTCCTTCGTTCTCATTCCCTGTGCTACGACCTTTGCTTCGCTTGCCGGATCAGCGCGTCGAAACATTTCGACCCACTGATCGAAGGTATCGCGGGACTTGCACCCCATGACGGGATAGGGAAGCGTGGCCTGGGCTTTGCTGGTGGGAGGAGGGGTATTTGGCTGAGTTGATATCTTGCCGTCCTCCGAGCCGTCGCTCGGAGTTATCTCCCGCTTCTGCTTTCTCGGCTGTGCCGCCGCAGTAAGCTTCTTGTCCAAGGCTGCTGCAGCGGGCCGTTGCTCCACAGCTCCCCGACGTCGAAACACCAGCTGATCGGTGAAATGGCCGACGACCTCGCATTTCGAATTCCGTCTTGGGGCCCGGCCGGAAAGTGTCAGATCCCCCACAGTCGGGGAAACGGCACCTTCGACTTCATAGCCGACGGCACCGCATCCCTTCGAGAAGCGATATGCCGTGCCGGAAAAACGATTGCCAATTTTCTTTCCTTCGAAAAGCACCGTCCCATCCTCAACTCCTGCCTTTTTCAGTTCGGCCCTCGGATTGCTGTAGCGGAAAGAACGCAGCGTCCCCTCTTCGCGCAGCTGCAGGGTGGATCCATTGTGCTCCCAAACGGAATCGGCCGCTCCTGGTACAGCAAGACCGAGCAGCAGTAGGGAACAACTGCTCAGCTTTCTAATGATGCGCGCTGTCTGCATTTTTAATTCGATCTTCAATATCGCACCTCGAGTCAACCTCAACGCCTAATCCATGACCCTTCAAATTGGCAGGTGGGATTCTGTCCGCAATTGTGGCGGTTTTTTACCGGAGCAAAAAAGACTTCGGAACAAAGGTTTGGCGCCGGCACGCCAGCCCTGACTGCCAGGCCTTGAACCTTTTCTCCTGCCTGTCATTGATGTGATGGCCGGCAGCTGGGGCCAAGTCAGGAGAACACTTATGGTTAAAAAATTTGCGAGCTTTTTCGTCGCGCTTCTCTTGCTGACCGCACAGGGCGCCGGCCAGACCGGAACCACGAGTCATGATCAGGCTGTGCTGGAATTTCTGAAAGTAGTCGGCATAGAGAAAACGATGACCGCATCAGCGAATGCCGTTGTGCAGGGTCTCATTCAGGTCAACCCGCCCCTCGCTCCTTTCCGCGATATCATCGCGAAATGGGCAACCAAACACATAACCTGGGAAGCCGCTGCTCCGGAAATCACAAAAATTTACAAGGATGCGTTCACCGAGATTGAACTGCGAGATGTCATCTCCTTCTATAAAACACCTACCGGCCAGAAAGTGCTTCTGAAGTTGCCCCAGGTGATGCAGCAGGGCGCAGCCGTCGGAGCCAAGCTGGCACTGGCGCACACGGCGGAATTGGAACAGCTGCTGGTCGATGGGAGCAAGCAAATGCAGAAACAAAATTCGCCGCCTGCCCAGCCCTAGCGGTCACTAGGGCGCGCCCCCGAGTGGTTATTTGCGCTCGCTCTTTCGCTTTTTCCGTTTGCGTCCCGGGAACGGATGAACATTCCCGCTGGCGCCGACACTTTGACGAAGCGCTGCCTTCAGACTGGTTGGTCGGTTGTGTTTTCTTAGGAGATCGCCGAATGCCTCATCGGCCAAGGCCTGGAAGCTAACACTCCGGTCGCTGGCGAGCAGAGCGATCGCTAGCCAGGTCTGATCATCGAACAGGACACGTTTTCCAGGCATAGCGCGCTCCGCAAGATGCTGATCCTAAGCCTCACAAGAGACTGTGCAAGAGTTTCCGGGAATCATGATGGCGGTTGCTGGTGGAGGCTGGCCTTCATCTCCAGGTCGCAGCGCGGAACTCGAACGGCCTCTCAACCGTTTAGTTTCACACAATTCTGAAAAGGCGAACTGAGAGAATGTCGATGAAATTACCTGGTTTCATTGCAATGGCAGTGGTTGGCGGCATCAGCTACGTGGCTTTGGTTGCTCCAGTGACTGCAAAAGGCAAAGACAACTGGTTAACCCAGCAGGCGTTCAAGCGCGCGCAGCAACAGGACATCGAAGGGCAGGGCGACGGTAGCGGAAATGATTTCTCCACTTTCGATAGTGGTGAGCAGATGCTGGAGGAGCCGCAGCTGTTCGTGCCGCGTAGAAAAAGCCGGACTTTTGGTTTCACTTCGCTTCCCGATGAGGAATGGCAATCGCAAGAACCGCAAGTTCTCACGCCGCGCCAACGTGCCGTCTCCGAGGATGATGGCTTCGATCCGGAGCCCGATCAGAGTGTCGGCGAATTGAAATCTCCCGACGCCGGATTCGGCACTTACCAGCCCCCGAAACTGGTGGCGCTGATCGATTCAAATTTGAACCCGGAGGCACCGCCCGATCCCCTTGCACAGGCTGTCTTGCAGCAGTTGCGGGTAGGAACCGGCGCGCCAAAGGTAACCGACCAGCAGCGCGACATGATCATAAGATTTTATCGCATCGCTGAGTTCAGGCCACTGTGGGTGACACCTCAGGGGATCAGCGACAGAGCAAAATTGGTTCTGTCCCAGCTCGCCAAGGCCGAGGATGATGGTCTTAACGCTGACGA
Source organism: Aestuariivirgaceae bacterium (assembly GCA_035265265.1). GTDB lineage: Bacteria > Pseudomonadota > Alphaproteobacteria > Rhizobiales > Aestuariivirgaceae > DATBLQ01. Next base: position 5,610 of record DATFOT010000057.1, read on the forward strand.
ATACCTGCCTCCTCGGCTAGCCGCACTAGGTGCGGGTGACGCCGGCCAAACCACCGATCTTGCGGCGCTCGCCGCTCTGGAGATCGACTTGACTGCAGCCACGGTGAGATATGCCGAGCATCTCCACAGTGGACGAATTGTCCCCAACCGGCTCTCCGGCTATTACGACCTCACGCCACCCGCTCTAAACATCGTTCAGCTTCTTTATGCCCTTTCGGACGAGAACTCGCCGCAACATTATCTCGCAGCGCTGGCTCCCCCTCATCCGGCTTACGCCGTGATGAAGGCTGAATTAGCTAGGTTGCGCTCCAGCCAGACGGCTGAAAACCCGGTTCCGGAGGGTGAGCGCGTCAAACCGGGCGAGCGCGATGCACGCGTGCTAATCGTCCGGGAGCGCATGCTAAGGCTTGGATACCTCAGCGAAGACGGGGCTCTGGCATGGATGCTGGGCCATGCCCCCGAGGATTCCCTGCCGGTTGGCGAGTATGAAATGGTTCTGGACGAGGAGTTATCGAAAGCGCTGAAGGCATTTCAAAATTACGCCGACATCAAGCAGACGGGAAGCATAGATCAGGCAACCGTCGCTGCGCTGAACGGTCCCTCCAAAGAGGAGAACCTCGCAAAGCTCGTCATGAATATGGAGCGGATGCGCTGGCTGCCCCGCGACCTTGGCCGCCGGCATATCTTGGTCAATGAGGCTGCATCCGAACTGCAGCTTATCGACGCCAGCAATGTCATTTGGAATACCAAGGTGATCGTCGGCAAGCCAGAAACTCAAACCTATGTCTTCAGCGATCAAATGGAAACGGTGGTTTTCAATCCCTACTGGAACGTGCCGAAATCGATCGTAGCCCACGAGATGCTGCCCAAATTGTCCGAAAATCCTTATTACCTCGACGACAATGGCTACGAGGTGCTTGACACGCAAGGACAGCGCATCAGCTCCTCTGCTGTCGATTGGTGGTCTTACGGCGAGGCGATCCCCTTCGATGTTCGCCAGCCGCCGGGAAACGAAAACGCCCTGGGCAGAATCAAATTTCTGTTCCCAAATTCCCACGACATTTATATGCACGACACACCTGCAAAGAAGCTGTTCGCCAAAGCGACTCGTGCATTCAGCCATGGCTGCGTACGCGTCGAGAATCCGCGAAAGCTTGCTGAATATGTTTTGGGGTGGGACCAGAGCCGCATCGACGAAGCTATCGAGTCCGGTCAAAATTCCGACGTAAAAATTTCGGCTCCCCTCCCGGTTCATCTCAATTATTTCACGGCTTGGCCCGATGCAAACGGTCATCTCAACTATTATCCCGATATCTATAAGCGGGATGCGCGGCTTGAAAAGGCTCTTAGCACTGTCACCGTCGCCTCGAATTAGGGCGGCGCTGGCGCGCCGATTAGCGGCGGCGCTCCTGCTGCTGATCGGGTTGACGGCTCTGCCCGGCTCGTCCGATCCGGCGATTGCCGCTACTAAGAAGGCAACAAATCTCTGCAATCTTCTCAAGATCGCTTGCGCGAGAAAGCCCGCAAGATCGAAGACCGTGGGAAAAGCGACAGCGAAGCGCTCCGCAACCACCTCGCAGAAGCGCAAGGCAAAGCGGCAAAAAGCCGTCGCATCGACGAGATCCAAGGCTGTCGCATCGACGAGCGCTAAAGCCAAGTCCCCGAAGACCGCAAGATCTGAACCGGTCATCGTCGCACCGCGACACCCGGTGACGAAGCCGCGTCTGAAGCCTGCAACGTCACAGGTCGCGGTCTCGCCGAAGCCGACGGATAGTCAAAAGCAGAGCGCTTTGGTGGCCGGGCCGCGACCTGCCTTGCCGCTTCCGGAGCGGGAGGCGATTCCCCTAGGAGACGATTGTCGCGCCGAACTCCTTAA
>DATFOT010000058.1:0-8636 GCA_035265265.1 Aestuariivirgaceae bacterium
ACCGTCGAGGTGAAAGGCGAGATTCTTGCGTTGAAAAATACCATCAACACCATGGTCGATCAGCTCAATGGCTTCGCCTCCGAAGTGACCCGCGTGGCGCGCGAAGTCGGCACGGAAGGGAAGCTTGGCGGCCAGGCGGCGGTGCCCGGCGTCGCCGGCACATGGAAGGACCTGACCGACAACGTCAACTTCATGGCCAGCAACCTGACCGGCCAGGTGCGCAACATCGCCGAGGTCGCGACCGCGATCGCCAACGGCGATCTCTCCAAGAAGATCACCGTGAACGTGAGCGGTGAGATCCTGCAGCTCAAGGAGACCATCAACACGATGGTCGACCAGCTCGGTTCGTTCGCCGACGAGGTGACGCGCGTGGCGCGCGAGGTCGGCACCGAAGGCAAGCTCGGCGGCCAGGCGCAGGTGCCGGGCGTCGCCGGCACATGGAAGGACCTGACCGACAACGTCAATTTCATGGCGAGCAATCTCACCGCCCAGGTGCGCAATATCGCCGAGGTGGCAACCGCCATCGCCGGCGGCGATCTGTCGAAGAAGATCACCGTGGACGTGCGCGGCGAGATCCTGCTGCTCAAGGACACGCTCAATACGATGGTGGAGCAGCTGCGGTCGTTCGCGGCCGAAGTGACGCGCGTGGCGCGCGAGGTCGGCACCGACGGCCGGCTTGGTGGACAAGCGGTGGTGCCGGGTGTCGGCGGAACATGGAAAGACCTGACCGACAACGTGAACCTGCTGGCCGCCAATCTGACGACCCAGGTGCGCAACATCGCCGAGGTGACGACGGCGGTGGCGCGCGGCGATCTTTCCCGCAAGATCACGGTCGATGTGAAGGGCGAAATCCTCGAGCTCAAGAATACCATCAATACCATGGTAGACCAGCTCAACGCCTTTGCCTCGGAAGTAACGCGCGTGGCGCGCGAGGTCGGCACGGAAGGCCGTCTCGGCGGCCAGGCGCAGGTGCCGGGCGTCGCCGGCACATGGAAGGACCTCACCGATACGGTGAACGTGATGGCGGCCAACCTGACCGAACAGGTGCGCGGCATCGTGAAAGTGGTGACCGCCGTCGCCAATGGCGATCTCAAGCAGAATCTCACGGTGAAATCGAAGGGCGAGGTGGCGGCACTCGCCGAGACGATCAACAACATGACCGGCACGCTCGCCATATTCGCCGACCAGGTGACGACGGTTGCGCGCGAGGTGGGCGTGGACGGCCAGCTCGGCGGGCAGGCAAATGTGCCGGGTGCGGCGGGAACATGGAAGGACCTCACCGGCAACGTCAATTTGCTTGCGGCCAATCTGACGACACAAGTACGCGCCATCGCGGAGGTCGCCACGGCGGTTACCAAGGGCGATCTCACCCGGTCGATCCAGGTGGATGCGCGGGGCGAGGTGGCGGAGCTCAAAGACAATATCAACACCATGATCGGCAATCTGCGCCTGACCACCGAGCGCAACACCGAGCAGGACTGGCTCAAGACCAATCTGGCAAAATTCACCAACATGCTGCAGGGCCAGCGCAATCTGACCAATGTCGGCCAGCTGCTGCTGAGCGAGCTCGCTCCGCTGGTCAACGCGCATCTCGGTGCCATCTATCAAATGGACAATGAGGATGCCCGGCGGCTTACGCTGCTTGCCGCTTATGCCGATGATGAGAGCAACGGCCATCCAAGCAAGATCAGGATCGGCCAGGGCCTCATCGGGCAATGTGCGGCCGACAAGCGAAGAATGTTGCTTGGCAACATTCCCGAGAATGCGGTGCCGATCGGCTCGGCGCTGTTCAAAAGCCGGCCGCGTAATGGCATCGTGCTGCCCGTGCTCTTCGAGAACCAGGTCAAAGCGGTGATCGAGCTTGCCTCGATGAGCGAATTCACGCCCCTGCAGATCACCTTCCTCGAACAGCTGACGACAAGCATCGGCATCGTGCTGAACAGCATCGAAGCGACCATGCAGACCGAAGGGCTGCTCAAGCAATCGCAGGAACTGGCAGGCGAACTGCAGACGCAGCAGGGCGAGCTGCAGCAAACAAATGAGCAGCTGGAGCAGAAAGCACAGCAGCTCGCCGAGCGCAATGTCGAAGTCGAGCGCAAGAACCAGGAAATCGAGCAGGCGCGGCGTGCTCTGGAGGAAAAGGCAACGGAGCTGGCGCTGACCTCCAAATACAAATCGGAATTCCTGGCGAACATGTCGCACGAGCTGCGGACACCGCTGAACAGCATCCTCATTCTCGGCCAGCAGCTGCAGGACAATCCGGAGGGCAATCTCTCTACGAAGCAGGTGGATTTCGCACGGACCATTCACGCGGCCGGCACGGATCTCCTCAATTTGATCAGCGACATCCTGGACCTGTCGAAGATCGAATCGGGCACGGTGACGGTCGACGCCGAGGAGCTGCCCTTCGCGCTCCTGGTCGATGCCATCGCGCGGCCGTTCCGGCACGAAGCGGAAACGCGGCAATTGTCGTTCGGAGTGGCGATCGATCCCAATCTCGACCGCAGCATCGTCACCGATTCGAAACGCCTGCAGCAGGTGCTGAAGAATCTCCTGTCGAATGCCTTCAAATTCACCGAGAAGGGCGAGGTTCAGCTGAATGTCGCCGCAGCGAAGGATGGCTGGAACTCGGATCATCCGATCTTGAGCCAGTCGCCGGTGGTGGTGTCGTTCGAGGTGTCCGATACCGGAATCGGCATTCCGGCGGAGAAGCAGAAGATCATATTCGAGGCGTTTCAACAGGCCGACGCGAGCACCAGCCGGCGCTATGGCGGCACCGGCCTGGGACTGGCAATCAGCCGCGAGCTGGCAGGGCTGCTCGGCGGGGAAATCCAACTCAGGAGCACGCCCGGAGTGGGCAGCACCTTCACGCTGTTTCTGCCGTTAAACTATGTCGGACCAATCTCTTCGCCCCGAGTGACGCCGGCATCGCTGCCAGTTGCAGCAAAACAGCCCGAATCGGTAAGCGAGACCATTCCTGACGACCGGCTGGCGATCACGGCCGGCGATGCCATTCTGCTGATCGTCGAGGACGATGTGCATTACGCGCGTATCATCATGGACCTGGCCCGAGATGCCGGGTTCAAGGTGCTGCTTGCAGGGCGCGGGGCAGACGCCATCGAGCTTGCCAAGCAATATCAGCCAACCGCGGTATCGCTCGATATATTCCTCCCCGACATCCTTGGATGGAGCGTGCTCAGCCAGCTGAAGCAGAATCCGCTGACCCGGCATATTCCGGTTCAGATCGTGACCTTCGACGAGGACCGCCAGCATGGCCTGGCCAGCGGGGCGTTCTCATTCGTGACCAAGCCGACCACGCGGCAGCATCTGGAAAACGAGCTGCACCGGATCAAGGCTTATGCGGAGCCGCGCAAGAAGCGCCTGCTTATCATCGAGGACGACGCATCCGAGCAGCTGAGCATCACCGAGCTCTTGGCGCATGAAGACATCGAAATTACCGTTGCCGATACGGGCGCCGAGGCGCTCACCATGCTGCAAGACAGCGCGGTCGATTGCGTAGTGCTCGATCTGCGGCTGCCCGATATGACCGGTTTTCAGCTGCTCGAGCAGATCAAGAACCAGCCGGGCCTGGCGGAACTTCCGGTAGTCGTGTTCACCGGGCGCGAGCTGTCGCCCGAAGAAGATGCCCAGCTGCACACCATGGCGAGAAGCATCGTGGTGAAGGGTGTCGAATCGCCGGAGCGGCTCCTGGACGAAACCGCGCTGTTCCTGCATCGCGTAGTGACGGATCTGCCGGCGGAAAAGAAGCGCATGCTGGAACGACTGACGAGCTCGGATGAGGATCTGGTTGGGCGCACGGCACTCCTCGTGGACGACGACGCGCGGAATATCTTTGCGCTCAGCAGTGTGCTGGAACGGCGGGGAATGCGCGTGCTCACGGCGACGACGGGCCGGGAAGCGATCGGCATCATCGAGTCGAACCCCGGCCTGGCGATCGTGCTCATGGATATCATGATGCCGGAAATGGATGGGTATCAAACCATAGAAATGATCCGCAAAAGACCGGCGTTCCGGCGGCTGCCGATCATCGCGCTCACGGCGAAAGCAATGAAGGGAGATCGCGAGAAGTGCCTCGAAGCAGGTGCCTCGGGATATCTGGCCAAGCCGGTGAATACGGAGCAATTGTTGTCGGCCCTGAGGATGTGGCTGCATAGGTAAGGACGGATGGCGAAAGACGAGAGAGTCAACATCCTGCTGGTCGACGACCAGCCGGCGAAAATCCTCAGCTACGAAGTTATTCTCAAGGATCTCGGTGAGAATCTCATCAAGGTCACTTCGGGGCGCCAGGCCCTGGAACAGCTGCTGAAGGCGGACGTGGCTGTCATCCTGGTCGACGTAAGCATGCCCGACCTCGACGGTTTCGAGCTCGCCGCGCTGATCAGGCAGCATCCGCGCTTCGAGACGACTGCCATCATCTTCGTGTCGGCGGTTCATTTCACCGACATCGACAGGTTGCGCGGCTATGCCATGGGTGCCGTCGACTACGTACCCGTGCCGGTCATACCCGAAGTGCTGCGCGCCAAGGTGCGGGTGTTCGTGGACCTCTATCGCAAGACCCGGCAGCTCAGAGAGCTGAACGACGAGCTCGAGCACCGGGTGGCGGAGCGCACGGCGGAACTCGAGGCTTCGACGGAACGCCAGTCGATTTTGGCGCGCGAGGTCGACCATCGGTCCAAAAACGCGCTCGCCATCGTTCAGTCCATCGTGCGTCTCACCCGAGCAAGCGACGTGCCGGGCTATGTCACCGCGCTTGAGGGAAGGATAGCAGCATTGTCGCGGGCACATGGACTGCTGTCCGACTCGCGTTGGCAGGGGGCCAGCATCGGAAAGCTGATCGAGGAGGAGCTTGCACCTTACCGCACGAACGCAGCCGAACGGATCGTCGCGGACGGACCGGATATTCTGCTGCGGCCGTCTTCGGCGCAAACTCTCGCCTTGGCGCTGCATGAACTCGCCACCAACGCGGCCAAATACGGCTCGCTTTCGACCGCGGGCGGCAGGGTTCGCATCAAGTGGGGTGTGGACGACGGGCTGCTCAGGATCAATTGGGCGGAAAGCAACGGCCCTCCTGTGGAAGCGCCGCAGGAAGGCGGGTTCGGGACCAAGCTCATCGAAGCGAGCATCGACGGCCAGCTCGGCGGATCGACGGTCTTCGATTGGCGGGCAAAGGGGTTGCAATGCACGCTGACGATGCCGCGCAACGACGGGTCCGAGGAGCATCTGAATTCATCCGCGGTGATTCCGAAGCCGATACCGGAAGCCATAGACCTTTCGGGGGAATGCGAACGCAGCCGCGTTCTGCTCGTCGAGGACGAAGCGCTGATCGGCATGATGATGGTCGACATATTGCAGGAGCTGGGATTTTCGGTGCTGGGGCCGGTGACCAATGTCACGGAGGCGGCAAAGGCGGCGAACCAGGGAAATTTCGACTATGCCGTTCTGGATATCAATCTGAAGGGCGAACTGGTCTATCCCGTCGCCGACATTCTTCTGGCCAGCAAACTGCCATTCCTGTTCGTGACCGGCTACAGCACCGAACGGGTCGATAATCGCTACGCACAAGTCCCCATCATCCAGAAGCCGCTGCAGAAACAGGATTTGCAAAGCGCCTTCGCCAGGACACAGGCACAGGGCGCTGCGCAAGCGGAGAGCGCTTTTCCCTTCTCTCCCTGAGGAGAAGGTGGTGAGATGCGTTCCGGCATCGAGCCGGCGGAAGACGCGTCCGTTTTCCTCTCCCCCGTGGGAGAAGGTGGCGAGATGCGGTTCAGCATCGATAGGCGGATCCGCCGAAAGCCTGTGCCAGTCGGCCCAGCCCCTCCTTCAGGTCCGCCTCACCGGCGGCGAAAGAGATGCGTATGCAGCGGTCGTCGCCGAAAGCCGATCCAGGAACGACGGCGAGGCCGTGCATATCGAGCAGCCAGTCACAGAGCGCATCGACCGTCATCAGCCCATCGCGGCCAAGCAGGGAGGAAACATCCGGGAATGCATAAAAAGTGCCCTGCGGTTCGCTGACCTTGATGCCCTCGATGCGCCGCAGACCGGCGACCGCGATCGCTCGGCGCCGCAGATAACTTTGCTTCATGCGCATTACATCGTCACGGCCGCCTTGAAGAGCAGCGATGGCGGCATGCTGCACAAAGCTATTGGCACCGGCGGTGAAGGTACCTTGCACTTTGGCGATAGCCTTGGCGAGCGGGGCCGGCGCTGCCGCATAGCCCAGCCGCCATCCGGTCATGGCGAATGATTTGGAAAAGCCGTTCACGGTGATGGTGCGGTCACGCATTCCGGGCAGCGCGCCAATCGAGGGCACCTTGCCCACGAATTCTATATATTCATAGATCTCGTCCGATATGACGAGCAGCCGCGGATGATCGCGGAGGACGAAGGCGATTTCCTTCAGCTCCTGCTGCGCGTATATGGCACCCGATGGATTGTTCGGCGAGTTGATGAAGAGCAATTTGGTGCGCGGCGTGATCGCGTCGCGGATGCGGGCTGCCGATATCTTGAAGCCTTCCGCAATGCCAGCTCGAAGGATCACCGGGACGGCACCCGCCATTCGCAGAATTCCCTCATAGGCAACCCAATAGGGAGCAAGAAGGATCGCCTCGTCGCCCTCGTCGATCGTCGCAAACACTGTGTCGGTAATCGCCTGCTTGGCACCATTGGCCAGGACGATTTCACTTTCGGAATATTGCAGCCCGTTCTCAGTTTCGAGCTTCCTGGAAATGGCGCGCCTCAAGGCGGGAATGCCGGCTACTGGGGCGTAATGCGTATGGCCCTGCCGCATTGCCTCGGTGGCCGCGGCCTTGATATGAGCCGGCGTATCGAAGTCGGGTTCGCCAAGCGTCAGGCTGACGATGCTGCGGCCCTTGGCCAGCAGGTCACGGGCCCGCTCAGCCATGCGGATGATCGCGGCTTCCTCAACGGCGGCGGTGCGGCGCGACAGGCAGGAGGCTGCATCGAAACGGCTCATGCGGACGGCTTCGAATCAGATATGGCGGTCGATCCAATCGCGGAGGCGGAAGTATCGTCCGACCAACGGGATGAACCACGGGTTGCCATGATAGAGCGGGTTGGCGGGGAAGTCTTGCGTGTCGAAGGCGCAGTGATAATTGGCGGTACCGGCGATCTTCCTGGCGTTCATCGTGCCGAGATAGGTCATCATCGCCACGCCGGATCCATTGCAGCCCAAGGCGTAGTGAAGCCCGTCGTGTTTGCCCATGTGGGGCACCTCGTCGAAAGTGAAGGCAACATTGCCTGTCCAAGCGTGGGTGATCCTGCAGCCGGCGAGGGTGGGGAACCGGTCGCACATGAAGCGATAGAGCAGGGGGGCGGTCTCCTCGGGCGAATATTGGCCGAATTTGGCACGGCCACCGAAGATGAGCCGGCGGCGGTCGCCGGACATACGGTAATAGGTCAGCACCCGCCTGGTATCGTAGACGCTCTTGTCTTTCGGGATGAGGCTCGCCGCCGCATCCGGCGGCAGTTCCTCGGTGGCGATGATATAGCTGCCTACTGGAACGACACGCCGTAGCAGCTCAGGTGTGACACTGCCCGTATAGCCGTTGGTGCAGACGACCACCTCATCGACTTCGAGCTCGCCCCTTGGCGTGGCAAGCCGCCATCGGTTGCCCGTGCGATGGAGAGAGGTGACGGGCGCCTTGGAGCAGATCGTAATGCCGCGGCTCTGGACGGCGTCGAGAAGCCCTTTGAAATAGAGCGCAGGATTGAGATGGGCCGAGCGCATGACCACCATGCCGCCATGGTAATAATCGGAGCCAATCTCCTCGCGCTGGCGCTCGGGAGGAAGGAGATAGGCGCCTGCGTCAGCGCCTTCATTCAGAAGAACGATCTTCTCCTCCATGGCGCGATAATGTTTCGTGCACCAGGCACCGACGAAACGCCCGGTCTTCTTCCATTCGCATGCGATGTTCTCTTCCGCTATAAGCTTCTCGACGAGGCTGAAGCTCTCGGCAGCATCGGCATAGAGGGCCAGCAATTCCTCGGCACTGTTCTTGCCGGCGTAGCGCTTGCCGATCGAAACCCCGCCCGAGACGAGGCCGCCGTTGCGCGTCGAGGCGCCGGAGCCCGGCTGCTCTGCTTCGAGGAGGATGCAATCGACACCGTGGTTGTGCAGCTCGAGCGCACAAGCGAGGCCGGCGTAGCCGGCGCCTATAATGGCGACGCGGGTTCTCGCTGGAATTTCAGTTTGCGGGAAGGACGTCGGATCATAGAACTCCCACCAGAAGGGTTTTGGCTTAAAGGCGGGATGAAGAATCGAAGAGTGCATGGGATCGGCCAGGCTGGGGCGGAAGGGGGAAGTTGAGGGGAATCTTCAAAAGGATCAACCTTATCTTGGCTGTCCAGCTTCGAGACGCACCTGATTATCAAAATTCGTCAACGCGTCTTGACATTTTGGCCGTTTGACGCAAGGATTGGCTCTACGGCCAATTCGATGGCTGTGCGGCTAACCGAGGCCAATATCAAGATGCGCTTTGTCCTCATGGATTTTGTCCGTGCAGTTGGCCGTTCGCAGCGCGAAGCCAGGCATCGGGGGCGATTCGCCGGGCTATGTGACCGCGACCGGGGGAGGGAGGTCGTGGCCCTGTTTAGTC
>DATFOT010000059.1:0-2288 GCA_035265265.1 Aestuariivirgaceae bacterium
TGGGCTTCTTTGCCCGCAGAAATAAATGAAGAGGAGGTATCATGTCTGCTCCCGTGAGCTTCAGCCATATCGGCATCACCGTTCCCGACCTGGAGAGGGCGGTGGAATTCTACACCAAGGCGCTCGGCCTCTATCAGATCATGGCGCCGACCGCCATCAAGCATGACGCCAGCGCGATCGGACAAATGTGCGATGATGTCTTTGGGGAGGGATGGGGATCCTTTCGAATAGCCCATCTATCGACCGGTGATGGCGTCGGCGTTGAACTTTTCGAGTTCCCGCAAACCAAACCCGAGGAGGTTCCTTTCGAATATTGGCGGCCGAAGCTCTTTCACTTCTGCGTTCAGGATCCCGATCTCGAAGGCAGGATCAAGCTGATCGAGCAATATGGCGGGCGGCAGCGGATGAAGCAGGTGCGCCATTATTATCCCGGCGAGAAGCCCTATCGCATGGTCTATTGCGAGGATCCGTTCGGCAACATTGTGGAGCTGTACAGCCATTCCTATGAGCTGACCTATTCAGCAGGCGCCTATGTGTGAGGTGAATGGCCGTGGCGCCCCTGAAAGCCGTGATTACCGATTTTGATTATGGTGATGTCGCGATCGAATGCCGAATTCTCGAGCCGGCAGGCGTCGAGATCATCGCGCTGCAGGCGAAATCGGAAGATGACCTACTCGCGGCGGCGGCCGATTGCGACGCCATGATGAATCAATACGCCCGAATCGGGGCCAAGACCATCGCTGCCATGGCGCGTTGCAAGGTGATCGCGCGCTATGGAGTCGGGGTGGATATCGTAGATGTCGAAGCCGCCACCAAGCGGGGCATCGTCGTTACCAATGTCCGCGACTATTGCACCGAGGAGGTCGCCGATCACGCCATTGCCCTGTGGCTGACCCTGGCGCGCAAGCTGCCGCAGTATGATCGGGCAACGCACCAGGGAACCTGGCGCTGGCAATCCGGCTCACCCATCAACAGGATCCGCGGGCAGGTCATGGGCATCGTATCTTTCGGAAAAATCGGTCAGGCAATCGCCCGACGTGCCGAAGCATTCGGCGTCGAGATCATCGTCTGCGATCCTTATCAACAGGACGCGATCATTGCAGCTTCTGGGGCCAAGAAAGTGAGCAAGGAAGAGCTCGTCAGCCGATCAAATATTATCATGATGCAGGTGCCGATGACGCCGGAGACGCGGCATTTCCTGTCGGCAAAGGAGTGTGCGGCAATGCAGCAGGGGGTCATCATAGTGAATACCGGGCGGGGCCCCACGATCGACAACAAGGCGCTGTACGCGGCACTTCGCTCCGGCACGGTGGCCGGTGCAGGTCTTGATGACCCGGAGGAGGAGCCCGCCAAGCGGGCGAATTGGTCGCCCGGTGAAAACCCGCTGTTCTCGCTTCCAAATGTCATCGTTACGCCGCATGCTGCCTATTACTCCGAACAATCGATCCGCCTCGCACGCGAAACGGCTGCCAGCGAGGTTCGTCGCGTGCTGACCGGCGAGCAGCCGCTCTATGCGGTCAACAATGTCCGGCTGGCGAACGGCAAAATGTCCATCAGCGGAAACTGAACACAGGAATCGAAGCCGATGCTCAAAATTTATGGCGATTTCAAACGGGCTCCCGATCTTCTCGAGCAATATGATGCGGTGGTGGCATGCTACTCGGCATCGTGCGTCTTTGCCGACGTGATGTATCGAACCGGAGTCATGAGCAGCAATATCAAGCCGGCATTCAAAGCTAAGACGGTGGGGCAGGCGTTGACCGTGCAGCTGTCCAAGGGAGATCTCGTCGACCCGCTGAAAGCGCTAGAGATGGGTCAACCGGGCGATCTCATCGTCGTCGATGCCGGAGGCGATACGGAAACGTCGGTATGCGGCGGACTGATGGGAGGCCTTGCCAGGAATCGCGGCATCCGCGGCATGATCGTTGATGGCGCCGGGCGCGATATCGATGAACTTGAAGATATCGGCTGGCCGATCTGGACGCGGGCAATCGTTCCGCGCGGCACGCACACGATGTTTTCGAGCCGCAAGGAAGAATTGTCGATCAACGTGCCGATTGCCTGTGGTGGTGTGACTGTCAATCCGGGTGATTTCGTCGTCGCCGACACCATCGGGGTCACCGTCATCCCACTGGAGAAAGCCACAGAAGTACTCAAACTTGCGAAAGAGCAGGCAGAGCGCGAGCAAAAAACCCGCGAGTGGGTCGCCAAGGGAAAAACGGTGGAGGACCTGCTGTCTGAGTTTGGCAGAATCTAGTTGCCCGTGCCCGCTTGCCAAGTGGCTGCTG
>DATFOT010000060.1:0-5897 GCA_035265265.1 Aestuariivirgaceae bacterium
CGCTTCGCGGTAGCGATTGATGATGAAATCGGTGTTTTCGAAAACTTCCCACGCCGCTTCGACGGCGAGAGCCGGAACGAGACGCAGCCTCAGAGGCCAGCGCGGCGCGATCAGCCAGAACAGAAAGTAGAACAGGAAGCCGTGGATGATGTGGGAGAAACTGTACCAGTCGGAAAGGTGCTGGGAGTTTTCCGAACTCATCACCACGCCGTGCCAGAGCTTCACATAACCGCATGTGCACCAGGGCACCCGGCCGAGGAGATAAAGGACGAGTGCCGAGGCAAGAATGATCACGCAGCAGAGCGCGCCGGCGGCCAGCGTCTCCCGCCGAGTGCCGATCCCCGCTCGCCCCGATGCGGTATCGATGCGCGGGGTCACTGAACCCCGCTCAGGATCATGCTTCGCCTGCACTTTGCACGAGGCTGCAGCCGATGATCTTCCAGCTGCCGTCGGGCTGGCGCTCGAAGACATAAAGAGCGCTCCACGCTTTGCCGTTCTCGTCAATAATGGTGACGTGCTGGGTGGGCCGGCCCTGAATCTCCTCGGTGACGTCACCGAATTCGAAACGGATCGGGCGATAGACGGGGCGGTATCCCTTGCGTACCATTTCCATGAAAATTTCCGGAGATGGAAAGATGCGTTTGATGGCGGGAGCCGCGTAGCTATAAGCAGCGAGGCCATTGTCGGCCCGGAACGCCGTGATCTGGTCCGATATGATGCGCTGAAATTGCTCGGCATCCGCAGGCGTTACCTGCTGCGCCCGTACTTCCGGAGCGAGGAGAATTGAGAGCAGCAGTGTCACAAGCAACCGGAGCTTACTCATCGCGCGTCTCCTGACATTACCCCTATCACTATACGCCAATTCCGCCGCATCGGTTTCACTCTCCAGTGAGTGCTTGACCGCCGATGGGAGTTGAGTTCAATCTCCTCTGGCGAAAAACGAGGTCCCCAGCCCGGATAGCCTGCCCGCCGGCGCCAGCCGCGCCCGCGGCGAGCCCGTGATGCCCACCGCCAAGAGGTGCTGAGGGACCCGATAGAGGAGGAATCCAATGCCGCCCGTTTCAATGAACATCAATGGCAGGCCGGTGACCGGCACCGTCGAGAATCGAACGCTGCTCGTCGATTTCCTGCGCGATCATCTTGGATTGACCGGAACGCATGTGGGTTGCGACACAAGCCAGTGCGGTGCCTGTGTCGTGCATATCGACGGCACGGCGGTGAAATCATGCACGGCGTTCGCGGTCGGGTGCCAGGGAACGACCATCACCACCATCGAGGGCCTGGCGAAGAACGGACAGCTGCATCCGATGCAGGAGGCGTTCCGCGAAAATCACGGGCTGCAATGCGGCTTCTGCACGCCGGGGTTCATCATGTCGAGCATCGACATCGTCAAGCGGAACGGCAAGAGCCTCGATGAAGCGACGATCCGCCATGAACTCGAGGGCAACATTTGCCGGTGCACGGGCTATCATAATATCGTCAAGGCGATCCAGGCCGGCGCGGCCAAGATGTAGCGCCCCAGATCTTGACGAACACAGGTTAGTTTCGAGGGAGGACAAGTTCATGAGCGATACCGGCATTGGCGCAAGGGTTCCGCGCAAGGAAGATCGCCGCTTCATCACCGGAAAAGCCAATTTCACCGACGACATCAATCTGAAGGCCCAGACCTACGGCTATTTCGTGCGCTCGCCCTATGCGCATGCCACGATCGATGCGGTCGACGCAGAGAAAGCCAGAAAGGCGCCCGGCGTGCTTGCCGTGCTGACCGGGGAAGATCTCGCAGCGGACAAAATCGGCGGTCTCATCTGCGGCTGGATGATCCACTCCAAGGACGGCAGCCCGATGAAGGTCGGACCGCATCCCGCCCTTGCGCTGCAAAAGGTGCGCTATGTGGGCGATCACGTCGCCATCGTGATAGCGGAGACCAAGGCGCAGGCCAAAGCCGCCGCCGAACTCGTGGATGTGAGCTATGGCGAGCTGCCGGCCGTCGTCGAGGCAGGCGCAGCGCAAAACGGGGCGGCGCAGCTTCACGAGGCGGCTCCGAACAATACCGTGTTCGAATGGGCGCTGGGCGACAAGGCCGCGACCGACAGCGCATTCCAGCGCGCACGGCACGTTACCCAGATGAATATCGTGAACAACCGGCTCGTGCCCAATGCCATCGAGCCCAGGGCCGCAATCGGATCCTATGATTCGGCTGGGGATCATTTCACGCTCTATACGACGAGCCAGAACCCGCATGTGGCACGGCTGGTCATCTCAGCGTTCGTGGGCATTGCCCCGGAAAACAAGCTGCGCGTCGTAGCGCCCGACGTCGGCGGCGGCTTCGGGTCGAAGATCTTCATCTATGCGGAGGAAGTGGTTTGCCTGTGGGCCTCCAAGCGGATCGGCGGTCGGCCAGTGAAATGGACGGCGGAGCGAACGGAATCGTTCCAGTCCGATGCACATGGGCGCGATCATGTGACCAATGCCGAGCTTGCGATGGACGAGAATGGCAAGATCATGGCGATGCGGGTGAAGACCATAGCCAATATGGGAGCCTATCTCTCCACATTCGCCAGCTGCGTGCCGACCTATCTTTATGCGACGCTCCTGTCGGGACAATACGACATTCCGGCGATCTATGCCGAGGTGGATGCGGTCTATACCAATACAGCGCCGGTCGATGCCTATCGCGGGGCAGGGCGCCCGGAGGCAACCTATGTGGTCGAGCGGCTCGTCGAGACGGCGGCCCGGGAAATGAAGATCGACCCGGCGGAATTCCGCCGGCGGAATTTCATCACCAGCTTTCCGCACCAGACGCCTGTGATCATGACCTATGACGCCGGCGACTATAACGCCTCGCTCGACATGGCGCTGAAGCTTGCCGACTATGCCGACTTTCCAGCGCGGAAGGCCGTTTCGGCAAGGAACGGCAAGCTGCGGGGCATCGGTTTTTGCACCTATATCGAGGCCTGCGGCATCGCACCGTCGGCCGCCGTCGGCTCGCTCGGCGCAGGGGTGGGCTTATGGGAATCGGCGGAGGTGCGGGTCAACCCGGTCGGCACGGTCGAGGTGCTCACCGGATCGCACAGCCATGGGCAGGGCCATGAGACGACATTCGCGCAGCTCGTCTCCGACAGGCTCAGCATTCCAATCGATAATGTGTCGATCGTGCATGGCGACACGGACAAGGTGCAGTTCGGCATGGGCACCTATGGTTCGCGGTCGGCCGCGGTAGGCATGACGGCCATCTCGAAGGCGCTCGACAAGATCGAGGCGAAGGCGAGGAAGGTCGCCGCAGCCGTGATGGAAGCGGCCGAAGCCGACATCGAGTTCAAGAACGGCTCGTTCGCGGTAAAAGGCACCGACAAGAAGATGGCGTTCGGCGAAGTGGCTCTGGCGGCCTATGTGGCACATAAGTTCCCGTCGAGCGAGATCGAGCCGGGGCTGAAGGAAAGCTCATTTCACGATCCTTCGAATTTCACCTTCCCCGCCGGGTGCCATATCTGCGAGCTGGAGATCGATCGCGACACCGGTGTCGTCACTATCGCCAATTGGGTGGCGGTCGATGATTTCGGAACGATCATCAACCCGATGATCGTCGAGGGGCAGGTGCACGGCGGCATCGCCCAGGGCATCGGCCAGGCCTTGACGGAGGGTTGCGTCTACGATCCCGAGAGCGGGCAATTGCTCACCGGTTCCTACATGGATTATTGCATGCCGCGCGCCCATGACCTGCCGAGCTTCAAGCTCGGGTTCACGGAGACCAAATGCCCGTCCAATCCTTTGGGCGTGAAGGGCTGCGGCGAGGCTGGAGCGATTGCCGCGCCGGCGGCAGTGATGAATGCCGTAACCGATGCGCTATCCATTAGAGACGTGGCAATGCCGGCCACTCCGCTCAGGATATGGAATGCGATGAACGGAATGAAAAAGGCCGCCGAATAGGTGGACGAGGGAGACAGGTCATGAAGGAGTTCAACTATCACCGCCCGACGAAGCCGGCCGATGCGGTGAAATTCATCAAGAAAGCGCGAAACGGCAAGCTCATGTCGGGGGGAATGACACTGATTCCGACGATGAAGCAGGGGCTGGCAAATCCTTCCGATATCGTCGATCTCGGCGGCTTGAGGAATTCCGGCGTTGCCGTTTCGGGTGCGAAGGTCACGGTGAAAGCCGGCACGACGCATGCGGAAGTGACCGCCAATGAGGCGTTGAAGAAAACGCTGCCGGCACTGGCAACGCTGGCGGGCGCGATCGGCGATCCGCATGTGAGGAACCGCGGCACGATCGGCGGATCAATCGCAAACAACGATCCCGCCGCGGATTACCCCGCGGCTCTCTTCGGGCTTGGCGCAACAGTGATCACCAATGCGCGGAAGCTGCCGGCGGAGAAATTCATCACCGGCATGTTCATGACGGCGCTCAAACGCGACGAAATCGTCATCGCCGTCGAGTTTCCGGTGCCGACACGAGCAGGCTATGCGAAGTTTCCGAATCCCGCTTCGCGCTATGCCATGGTCGGCGTGTTCGTTTCGCAGGACAAGGCCGGCAAGGTCCGTGTGGCGGTCACGGGTGCGGGACCCTCGGTATTCCGGATGCCGGAAATGGAGAGGGCGCTGGAGAAAAGCTTCACGCCCGATGCACTGGCAGGGATTACCGTCGGAGCCGATGGGCTCAACAGCGACATGCATGCCTCGGCCGAGTACCGCGCCCATCTGGTGAATATCATGGCTCGCCGGGCGGTTGCGACTGCACGGTAGACAAGTCTTTTATTGCGCGGATCCAGTGGGCCATGACGTGAGATCGAATGACAAGCCACCTGCCGCGCTCCATCGATGATACGGTCGGGCTTCTGGCCCGCGGCAAGTATGTTGCCGACCGTGCGCTTGCCACGGTGGTCTATCTGGCGCTCAAAATGGGCAGGCCGCTGTTTCTCGAAGGCGAGGCAGGCGTCGGCAAGACGGAAATTGCCAAGGTGCTGGCTGTGGCGCTGGACCGCGATCTCATACGCCTGCAATGTTACGAGGGGCTCGACGTCAACACCGCGGTCTATGAGTGGAACTATCCCGCGCAGATGATCGACATCAGGCTCGCGGAGGCGACGGGCGTCAAGGACCGCGAGCAATTGGCCAGCACATTGTTCTCGGAGCGCTTCCTGATCAGGCGGCCGCTGCTGCAGGCTTTGCAGGGCATCCCGGGCCGCTCGCCGGTACTGCTCGTCGACGAGCTAGACAGGACGGATGAGGCGTTCGAAGCTTTTCTGCTGGAGGTGCTGTCGGATTTTCAGGTGACGATCCCGGAGCTCGGCACGATCAAGGCCTCGGAGCCGCCAATCGTCATCATCACGTCCAACCGCACGCGCGAAGTGCATGATGCCTTGAAGCGGCGCTGCCTCTATCACTGGCTGGGCTATCCGGACGTCGCGCGGGAGCTGCAGATCCTGCAGGCCCGAAAGCCGGAAGCCTCGGAAATGCTGGCGCAGGAGGTCGTTCATTTCGTTCATGCACTCAGGCAGCAGGATCTGTACAAGGCGCCGGGGGTTGCCGAGACGCTGGACTGGGTCAGCGCGCTTCACGAGCTGGACAGCGTTTCGCTCGACCCGCAGATCATCAACGATACGCTCGGTGTGCTGCTGAAATACCAGGATGATATCGTTAAAATGGAAGGGTCGGAGGCGAAACGGCTGCTCGAGCAAATCAAGTCGGAGATTCGCACCCAGGCCCATGCCTGAAGAATTCGATGAAGGACACAGAGCGTCACGGCATGAGCGGCGAGCGCGAAGGGGGGCGGCTGGCCGAGAACATCATGCATTTTGCCCGCGTATTGCGGAGCGCCGGCCTGCCGCTTGGACCGGGTCAGGTGCTCGACGCGCTCGATGCTGCCCAGGCAGGGTGCCTGCGAACCAAGAATGATTT
>DATFOT010000061.1:0-3525 GCA_035265265.1 Aestuariivirgaceae bacterium
GATTCGGCCGAATTGCTTTGCCTCCGGTATCCGCACCGCTGGGCCGCCCGATTCCTCCCAGATCAGGCTGAACCTGTGCGGGCCCGCTTCCTGCCTTCCCGACAGAGCCCAGCGGATTTTCACCTGCCCGTTTCTGCTCGACAGCGCGCCGTGTTTCAGTGCGTTCGTGGTGAGCTCGTGCAGAGCGAGGCCGATATGCTGCGCAGCATTCGGCCGCAGATAGATCCCGTCGCCTTCATAGTCCACCCGGTTTGCCGCCGGGCCGGCGAACAGCAGGACCTGCGTGCGGATCAGCTCGCGCATCCCTGCACCGCGCCAGTTCTGATCCGACAGGATGTCATGCGCCCGAGACAGCGACATCAGCCGTCCGGAAAAACGCCGGGTGAACTCTTCCACATTGGCCGAGCTCTTGGCCGTCTGATTGCTGATGCCTTGGATGACCGCCAGCAGATTCTTCGATCGATGGGCGAGTTCGAGCAGCAGGACGCGCAGATGCGTCTCCGACTGCTTGCGTTCACTCACGTCGACTGCTGCGCCATGCAGTCCTCTGATGGGTCCTGCCGCATCGCGCACGGGCGCGAGCTTCAGTTCATACCACCTGAGCCCAGCACCGACCGGCCACTGAAACTCGATCGTCAGTTCCTTTCCGGACGCCAATACCTCGCGCTTCGCAGCTTCCAGCCGGCCTGCGGCTGGTTCCGGCATAATATCCCTGTCGGCAAGGCCCCTGATTGTTGAGCCATCGACCCCCGCAGGCGGGTTTTCCATCCAAAGATAGCGAAGTTCGCAATCCTGGGCGAACAGCGTTACGTTGGAGAGCCGAAGCGTATCAAGCCAATGCGGCTGCGGTCCCCGTTCCGATGCTTGGGAGGGCATGCCCGTGCCATATCGTTATGTGGGACTCCTCATCGGACTCGGCTCGGAAAAACTTTCATTCTGCCGCCCGCACCCGTGAGGAGAGGGCATTCGCGTCGAAAAACAGCGCCTGGCTGATGACCGCCTTGACGATCTCCGGCTGGAATGGTTTCGTGATCAGGAAGGTGGGTTCGGGCCGCTCGCCGGTAAGCAGCCTTTCCGGGTAAGCGGTGATGAAAATCACCGGCAGCTTGAAGGCCATCAGGATTTCGTTCACCGCATCGATGCCCGAGCTTCCATCGGCAAGTTGGATATCTGCCAGCACCATGCCCGGACGCTTCCGTTCGGCCGCAGCCACGGCTTCGGCCTGCGTCCGTGCCACGGCCGTTACCGAATGGCCGAGCGAGCGCACGAGCTGTTCGATGTCCATCGCGATGATCGGCTCGTCCTCGATGATGAGGACTTCGGTGGCCACCTGATCGGCGATCTCGCGCCCCGCCTGTGTGATGAGATCGGACGCCTCCGCTTCGCTGACACCCAGGATTTGCGCCGTCTCCGCGATCGGAAACTCCTCCACCGTCATCAACAGGAAGGCCTGTCGGGCAAGCGGCGTCATCACTTCCAGCTTGGCATCGACCGTGTGCCGCCGATCACTCTCGCCTTGCGTGCGCTCGCCATTGATGCGCACCGACTTCCACAGATTGGTAAAGGCATGATAGAGCGCAACCCGCGGGTCCATTCCTGTAGGAAAAACCGACGTATCCGCCAGGAGCGACTCGAGCAGGGCCGCGACATAGGCGTCACCGCTTCTCTGGCTGCCGGTCAGTGCCCGCGCATAACGCCGCAAATAGGGGATATGAGGTGAGATCTGTTGAGCAAGTGGCATGCTAATCCCTTGAATTTGCCAATGGCATGAACCAAACTGTGGGGCTAGACGGTTCCCTTAACGCTTTTCTTATCTTTTAGTTCCCTTGATGGGCCACTTATTGGGCTTATCCGCGGAACCAAATGGCGCCTGAACAGGTTGGGAGTCATTTGCCGTGCTCCACACCCTACCATAGCTTGGATATCCTGATTATGACAAACAAAGATAAGGGCAACGGCAAAACCTCGGCCAGGCGGCCGGCCCTTGACCACACAATTCAGGCTCACATTGGCCGTAAGCTGCGCGCGGTTTACGATGAGGTTGCCGCTGCTCCGGTACCCGATCGGATAGTCGAGCTTCTGTCGAAGCTTGAGGAAAGCCAGAGAAAATGACAATTTCTCCGCGCCTCCGCGAGGAACTTCTAGGCTCCGTACGCTCGCTCAGGGCGTTTGCCGTATCTCTGTGCGGCCAGCCCGACCGCGCCGACGATCTCGTCCAGGAAACCTTGGTCAAGGCCTGGTCGAACATCGACAGCTTCCAGGAGGGCACCAACCTCCAGGCCTGGCTCTTTACCATTCTGCGTAACCACTATTACTCAGAAATCCGCAAGCGCCGCCGCGAGGTCGAAGACACCGACGGCCAATACGCCGCGCGCCTTGCCACGCATCCCCCGCAACAGGGCCATCTCGACCTCGCCGATTTCAAGGCGGCGCTGCGCGAATTGCCTGACGACCAGCGCGAGGCGCTGATCCTGGTCGGTGCATCGGGGTTTTCTTATGAAGAGGCCGCGGGAATTTGCGACGTCGCGGTGGGCACGATCAAGAGCCGCGTCAGCCGCGCACGCAGCCATCTGGCAAAGCGCCTGAAAATAGAAAGCGATGCCGATATCGGTCCCGATAGCACGGCCGAAGCGATTTTCACCACCCTCAAGCAGCGGCGTGCCTGACCTTTAAATCCACTGCTCCTTGCGCGGAGTGCTGAAGTCGCGGGCGTTTTCCGGAGCGTCGGCTTGGGCCGGATCGCCGGCCTTATGGCCAAGCTCTTCCAGCGTCGGCGAGCTTAGATTTTTCTCGACGATGGTCATACGCACCGGCGCAGCGATATTGTCAGTCGCTCTAATGCCGCTGCCGATGATCGGCAGCACCACCAGAATTGCTGCAGTGAGCGTGGTCACGAGAAAAAGCTGCATCGCTGCCTCCCATCGCCTCAGGAGCGTTCAGTGTCGCCTCTCAACGCGGGGCCATCGAAAAACGTTCCCCCTTTCCACGCAATCTTAAGGTGCAACAGATAAGGCCCGCCGGTTAATTGAGCCGTTGACGCGCCGAACCATCGCCGTGCAAGCTCCCGCCTCCCAAAGTGGATGGATCATCGAAAGGCGCCGCGCATCGGCACCCGGCCGGTGATCGGCGACAGGGGGTTGATTGCACTGACCGGCGATTTTTACGAATACCACGATAAGCGTTTCTACGAACTCACCGTGCCGATCGCCGACGTCGAGGAACTCTTCACCGGCTGCCGCTGGACGGAGGGCCCGGTTTGGTTCAACGACGGCGGTTACTTGCTGTGGAGTGATATCCCGAACAACCGCATGCTTCGCTGGTTGCCCGAACTCGGCGTCGGGGTATATCGCTCGCCGGCGAATTTCACCAACGGCCACACCCGCGATCGTCAGGGCAGGCTTGTTTCCTGCGAGCATGGGGGCAGGCGCGTCAGCCGCACCGAACCCGATGGGTCTCTCACCGTCATCGCAGATCGTCACAAGGGCAGGCGGCTGAATTCACCCAATGACGTGGTGGTGAAATCCG
>DATFOT010000062.1:0-4058 GCA_035265265.1 Aestuariivirgaceae bacterium
CCGGCTTGGCCAGACGCTCGTCTTTCTGATTAAGAGCCAGATAGTAGACATCGGCCTTTGGATAGCCCTCGACGACCAGATCGGCATCGCTGGCAATTCCTTGGATCTGGTCGGCGGTGAGATTGCGCACCAAATCGGCATCGCCTTTCTCGAGCATCAGGCGCTGCGCCGCAGGCTCGGGGACATGGCGAACGACGACGCGTTTGACAGCCGGCGCACCATGGCGGTCGTTTGGATTGGCCTCCAGGGTGACGGCCTCGTTCGGCTTCCAGGATTTGAGCACAAAGGGACCGGAGCCCGCCGAGTTCGTCTTCAGCCATTCATAGCCCAGATCATCCCCTGTCTGGTGCTCGAGAACGAGCTTCTTGTCGACGACGGAGCCCACACCGGCCGACATGCAGTTGAGTACGAATGTCGGGGCGAAATCCTCAGTGATGGTCAGTTCCACCGTGAGGTCGTCCTTGGCCTTGACGAGATCCTTCACGTTCTCCGGCGTCCAGCCGAGCTGTGAGAATATGAAAGCGGGTGTCTTGTTCAGGATGATGACGCGCTGGATGGAGAAGGCCACATCCTCGGCGGTCAGCGGGTTGCCCGAATGGAATTTCTGGCCGGGACGGATCTTGAGCGTGATCGTTTTGCCGTCGTCGGTGACGCTATTGCTTTCCGCCACGCCGGGAACGAGCTTCGCCGTGTCCTCGGCTTCATAGGTCATGATCCGGTCGTAGACATTGGCAATCACCTCGCCGCCGGAGAATTCGAAGACTTCGGCGGGATCCAAGGTGATGATGTCGTCGATCTGTTTGGCGATGACGAGAGTGTCTTTCGGCGTGTCCGCCAGAACCGGCTCGCCAAGCAATCCGAGGCTCAGCACGCCGGCTGCGAAAAGCAGCTTTGCGAATTTGATCACGGCTTTCTCCCTGTTAGCGGCCGCCTTCGAAGCGGCATCTCAACGACACTGCCGATGTGAACCCTTCGGCCACCACCGGTCTTTGCCGTTGTTGGCGAAAGTATTGCAGGAAAACATCAGCCAAGCAATCAAGCCGCGGGCCGAAGCCCGCTAGACGAGTCGGTCGCGCGGCCTTCCGGTTTGAAAGAAAGCTTCGAGGTTGTCGACGGCCCGCATTCCCATGGCCGTGCGGGTGTTTGGCGTTGCGCTGCCGAGATGCGGCAGCAGGAAGACATTGTCGAGCTCGCGGAAACGTGAATCGATGTTGGGCTCGTTGCGAAACACGTCGAGACCCGCGGCGGCAAGCTTGCCCGACTTCAGCGCCGCGATCAGGTCGTCGTCGTCGACGATATCGCCACGGGCGGAGTTCACGATGATGGCGCCGTCGGGCAGGAGGCGGATCATGCCGGCGTTGACCATCCCGCGCGTTTCCGGCGTCGAGGCGCAATTTATCGAAAGGAAATCGCACAGCGGCAGCATGTCTGCAAGCTCGCTGTGATAGCGCGCGCCGAATTCGTGCCCAGGCGGCAGCTGGCGGCGATTGAAATAATGGACCGGCATATCGAACCCGCGGGCACGCCGCGCCAGGGCCTGGCCGATGCGGCCCATGCCGATTATCCCGAGCGTTTTCCCGGACACGTCAAAGCCAAGAGGTGCGGTTGGCGACCAGGATGTCCAGCGTCCTTCCCTGATCATTCGTTCTCCCCAGTAAGCGCCGCGCGCGGCCCCGAGAATGAGCAGCATGGCAAGGTCGGCAGTGGCATCGGTGAGAACATCGGGCGTGTTGGTCACGGTGAGGCCGCGAGCCTTGGCCGCTTGCAAATCGATGTGATCATGGCCGACCGAAAAGGTCGCGAGGACCCGAACGGAGCGAGGCAAGGCGGCAATAACCGCAGGGGTGAATTTGTCGGCCGGCGTGATCAGCAATCCGCCGCATCCTTCGGCCTTGGCGAGCATTTCATCAGGCAGCATGGAGTGATCATCGGGATTGAGATGGGCCACAAAGTCGCGCTCCAGCCGGGCTTCGACCGCGTGGGGCAATTTTCGTGTGACCAGAACCGTTGGTTTGGAAGTCATTGGGCAGCATGCCTTGGGTGGATATTTGCAATGCCGGGCATTGCGGAGGAACTGGCAATGGCCTACCCATGTTGTGCATCATGGGGCAAGGAGATTTGCAATAGTGAGGCGATGTTTCGCGCTTGTTCCCGTGACCATCCTCAGCATCTGGACCGCCGACCCCGGTCATGCGGTAGGTCCGGTGGGCGTCAGGCTGCAGCCGCATCTCGCCATCTATGACCTAGTGCTTAAGCGGTCAACGGACAGGCTCGGACTGTCAGGTGTGAACGGGCGGCTGGCGATCGAGGTTTCGGGATCGGAATGCAAGAACTGGACGGTGAATTTTCGCATGGTAAGCCAGTTCCAGAACGAGGATGAAAGCCAGCGGCTGCTCGACACGCGAAGCCTCACCGAGGAAGCCTATGACGGAAAATCGCTCGATGTGGAGCAGCAAAATTACGTCGATGGCGCTCTCGATTCCGAGTCGAAAATCATCGCTGCCAAAAAAACCGACGGCAGCGTTCACGGCACCATTCTCAAGCCGCAGGAAGAGGAGTTTCAACTCGCGGCCGGAACGGTGTTTCCGGTCGGCCATCTGCAGAAGCTGATCGAAACGGCAGAGCGTGGCGGGAAGCGCGACAAGAGCATCGTGTTCGATGGAACGGAAGGCACCAAGACCTACACGGCCATAACCTTTCTGGGCGGCGAGCGGGACAAGGGCAACCAAAGAACGGCCCTGAAGGCGGCCGCGGGCGCAGAGCT
Source organism: Aestuariivirgaceae bacterium (assembly GCA_035265265.1). Lineage (GTDB taxonomy): Bacteria > Pseudomonadota > Alphaproteobacteria > Rhizobiales > Aestuariivirgaceae > DATBLQ01. The sequence continues at coordinate 2,765 of DATFOT010000062.1, forward strand.
GAAGAAGGTGAAAGCCTGGCCGGCTACGATCAGCTATTACGACTTGGCGAAGGGCGACAACAATGACGGCACGCCGAGCTTCGAAATCCTCGTCGAGATGTTCGAAAACGGGGTCTCGGGCGACATGGTGATCGATTACGGGGATTATGCCCTCAATGCCAAGCTGGCGGAACTCAAGCTCAAGCCTTACGGCGTGTGCAAGTGACGCGTTAGCTATCAGTCCTCGTCCATCCAGTCCGGCGGATTCTGGGGCGCGTTGAGGTCATGCGCAGGCCGCCGGAATGACAGGCCCTTCTCGACTGCTCCCAAACCGAATTTTTCGCGCAGGCCATCCATTGCCCGCTCGGCTTTGGCCTTACGTGCGATGGCGGGCTCAAGATCCTCAAGCTCGGCGTCGCCCTGCGCTGGCGAAAGATGGGATAAACTGACACCGATCAACCGAAAGGCCGTTCCATCCGTTTCGCGGCGCAGCAGCACCCGCGCCGTTTGGAAAATGCGTTCAGCGAGCTGGGTCGGATCGGCAAGCGTTTGGCTGCGGCTGCGCAGCCTGAAGCGGGCTGTCTTTAGCTTGAGAACGACCGTTCCACCGCGCAACCCGGCGCGCTTGGCGCGGCGGGAGAGTTTTTCGGTCATCTGCCAAAGGATACGCTCTAGCTCCGCGTGATCGGCGATGTCTTCGAAAAACGTTGTTTCGGCACCGATGCTCTTCGCCTCACCATCGGGTGATATTTTGCGATCATCCTCACCGCGCGAGAGATGATAAAAGCGCGATCCAATGGCACCAAAGCGGCGGAGCAGCTCCTTCTTCTCCATGGTCTGGAGCTGTCCGATCGTGGAAATGCCCTGGCGCGCCAAGGACAATTGGGTTGCTTTGCCGACGCCCCATATCAGCGAAACCGGCTTGGCAGCCAGGAAACCCGGCGCTTCGGAGCGGCCGATGACAGAAAATCCGCGGGGCTTGTCGAGCTCGGAAGCTACTTTGGCGAGATATTTGTTGTAGGACAGCCCAATTGAAACGGAGATGCCGATTTCCTTCTCGACGCGCCGGGCAAGCTTCGCAAGCGAGAGGGCAGGCGGGGCATTATGCAGTCTCTCGGTTCCGCCCAGATCGAGAAAAGCCTCGTCAATCGAAAGCGGCTCGACGAGGGGTGTCAGCTCGAGCATGAGACGGCGGACTTCGCGGCCGACCTCGGCATAACGGTCCATCCGCGGGCCAACGACGGTCGCCTCCGGGCAGAGTTCAAGCGCCTTGAACATGGGCATTGCCGATCTAACTCCGGAGATGCGAGCCACA
>DATFOT010000063.1:0-3502 GCA_035265265.1 Aestuariivirgaceae bacterium
GGCAGGTTCGAGCGGCGGATCCCCTTGCCGTCCGGACGGTACAGTTCCATGCGGCCGGCAAAAGAGAACGGCGTGCTGATGGTTCTCCTCAACAAGCAGAGTGACTACCGTGGCTGAGACAGAATTCCTGAACGAATCCGAGCAGACGGCCGGCAGGCCAGCACCGGTCACGGCGCCGCTGCCTCCGGATGCGCTGATCATCACCCCGGTGCGCGGCACGGTAATGTTTCCAGGCCATGTGCTGCCGATCACGGTCGGACGCCCGCGCTCGGTCACCGGCGCGCAGCAGGCGGTGCGCGAGCAGAGGCAGGTGGGCATCCTCATGCAGAGGAACGCGGAAACACCCGAGCCGGCGCCGATCGACATGCACCGCATCGGGACCATGGCGAGCATCGTTCGCTACATCACGGCGCCCGATGGCACGCATCATCTCGTGGCCCAGGGCGACCAGCGCTTCGAAGTGAAGGAATTCCTGAACGGCTGGCCCTTCATGGTGGCGCGGGTCGCGCCGATCAATGAGCCGGAGGTGAAATCACCGGAGATCGAGGCGCGCTTCCTGCATCTGAAGAACCAGGCGATCGAGGCGGTGCAGCTTTTGCCGCAGGCGCCGCCTGAACTGCTGGCCGCAGTTCAAAACGTCAGCGCACCCGGCGCGCTCGCCGATCTGACGGCGAGCTACATGGATATCGCGCCCGAGCACAAGCAGGAAATCCTGGAAACGATCGACATCGGCGCGCGAATGGAGAAAGTGTCGCGGCTCCTGGCGGAGCGCATCGAAATCCTGAGGCTCTCGCAGGAGATCGGGCGGCAGACCAAGGCCGCGCTCGACGAGCGCCAGCGCGAGGTGCTGCTGCGCGAACAGATGGCGGCCATCCAGCGGCAGCTCGGCGAGGGCGATGACGCCAAGGCGGGCGAGATGGCCGAGCTCGACAAGGCCATCACCAATGCAAAGATGCCGAAAGAGGTCGAGGAGCACGCGCGCAAGGAATTGCGCCGGCTGCAGCGCATGCCGGAAGCGGCCGGCGAATATGCCATGGTCAGGACCTATCTCGACTGGCTGATCGAGCTGCCATGGTCGCTGCCCGAAGAGACGCCGATCGACATCAAGGAAGCGCAGCGCATTCTCGATGAAGATCACTATGGGCTGGAAAAGATCAAGCGGCGGATCGTCGAATATCTGGCCGTGCGCAAGCTGGCACCGCAGGGCAAGGCGCCCATCCTGTGCTTCGTCGGGCCGCCGGGTGTCGGCAAGACCTCGCTTGGACAATCGATCGCGCGGGCGATGAACCGCAAATTCGTGCGCGTCAGCCTCGGCGGCGTGCATGACGAAGCGGAGATCAGGGGCCACAGGCGCACCTATATCGGCGCGCTTCCCGGCAACATCATCCAGGCCATCCGCAAGGCGGGGGCGCGCAATTGCGTGATGATGCTCGATGAGATCGACAAGCTCGGGCGCGGCATCCAGGGCGATCCGTCCGCCGCGCTGCTCGAGGTGCTGGATCCCGAGCAGAACAACAGTTTCCGCGACAATTACATCGGCGTGCCGTTCGACCTGAGCCGGGTGGTGTTCATCACCACGGCCAATGCGCTCGACTATGTTCCAGGACCCCTGCTCGACCGCATGGAGATCATAACGCTGTCGGGCTATACGGCGGAGGAGAAATTCGAAATCGCCGGACGCTATCTCATGGCGCGGCAGATGGAGGCCAATGGCCTCAAAGCCGGTCAGGCGGAGATTGCCGATGAGGCGCTGCGGGCGATCATCCAGCTCTACACGCGCGAGGCAGGCGTGAGGAACCTCGAACGCGAGATCGGCAAGGTGCTGCGGCATGCCGCGGTGCGCATCGCCGAGGGCGAGAGCGGCAGCGTGCGCGTCGGGCCCGACGATCTTCACGCCATATTGGGGCCGCCGCGCTTCGAGAGCGAGGTTGCGATGCGCACAAGCGTCCCCGGCGTGGCGACGGCACTTGCATGGACGCCCGTCGGCGGGGATATCCTGTTCGTGGAGGCGACCCGCGTGCCGGGTTCCGGCAAGCTCATCCTCACGGGCCAACTCGGCGATGTGATGCGCGAGAGCGCGCAAGCCGCGCTGAGCGTGGTGAAGAACCGCGCAGCCTCATTCGGCATCGACCCGGCCAAGTTCGAGAAGGCCGATATCCATGTGCATGTGCCTGCTGGCGCCATTCCGAAGGATGGGCCGAGCGCCGGGGTCGCCATGTTCATGGCCCTGGTATCGCTGATGAGCGAGCGCACGGTGCGCAGCGATACCGCGATGACCGGCGAGATCAGCCTGCGCGGGCTCGTGCTGCCGGTCGGCGGCATCAAGGAGAAGATCGTTGCGGCGCATCGCGGCGGCATCCGCCGGATCATGCTGCCGGCCCGCAACCGCAAGGATTTCGAGGACATTCCGGAGGAGGTGCGCAGGCAGGTGGAATTCACCTGGCTGGAACGGGTGGACGACGCGATGGAAAGCGCGCTCGAGGCCGCTCCGACCTCCCCGGAGCTGGAGAGGATCGAGAAAACCGAGGCTCAGCGGCGGGAGGCCGCCGCGTGATCTTCACTCTTGAAAGTTGCATGGTTTTGATGTTTTAGTCCCCTGGTTGCGGACGCTTAAGACCAGGGGAGTTCATCATGCCAACCGGCAGGAGCGGGCAGACTCTGCCTTGCCGACAGCCGCGCGTGGAAAGGGTGGGCCTGCGCCGCCGGTGGCTGCTCGCCTCGACCGCCATTGGCATCGCGGGGTGCCTCGTCCTGTCGCTGCCTGTCTCCGCCACCAATGAATGCGGCGTGATCAGCAGCAATCAGGTCATCTGCACATCAGCGGGCAATAATTATACGGGCGGCATCACCTACAATCCGACAGACGATCTCACCATGGTGGTGCAGGACGGCGTCACTATCACGCCGACAAGCGGCAATGAGGGAATCGATGTCACCTTCTCCAGCTCCAATTTGTTTAACCTCGATCTAAGGCTCTACGACAGCGACGCGGCGACGGACATCACGACCTCGGGGTTTAACGCTGAGGGAATCTTTATCGGTCGCGCTCACGATACCACACTCGTCAATCAAGCCGATATTGCGTCGAGCGACGATGGCATTGAGATACATGCTGAGGGTGCGGTGACGATCAATAATTCCGGCACGATCACCAGCCGCTACAGCGGAATTTACGTGGTTGGTTCCAAGTCAACCAGCATAAGCAATTCAGGCGCCATTGAAACGACCGGAGCGGGTCGTGGGATATTTGTCCGAAGCCCGGTCGGAGACGTTACAGTCGACCTCTCCGAGATCGGCACTATTGATACGTCCGGATCAGACGGGGATGGAATCTATATCACGAAACTGCTCAGCGTTCAGACCTGGGGCGACGTAGACATATCGGTTGCCGGAATTATCGCCACAAAAGGTTATGAAGCAGATGGCATATCCCTCCATGGTATCGATGGTCATGCGATCATCATGCAACCCGGCACTGGATTCATCAAGACCTATGGCGACA
>DATFOT010000064.1:0-4460 GCA_035265265.1 Aestuariivirgaceae bacterium
CCGACAAGCGTTTCCAATATCTCGAAGGATGCGTGCGCAAGGAGAAGCCCTATGCTCTGCCGCGGTTCGAGGAGCACGATACGGCGCCGCTGCTCTATGTCAGTTTCGGGTCGCTCGGCGCCGGCGACGTCGAGCTCCTGAAACGGCTCATCGCGGTCATCGGGGAAATGCCGGTGCGCGCGCTGGTCAATGTGGGAGACTATAAGGACCAGTACGCGGACATTCCCGGCAATGTTCAAATCGACAGCTGGTTTCCGCAGCCCTCGGTCATTCCGCTCGTGGATGCGGTCATTCACCACGGCGGCAATAATTCGTTCACCGAGTGTCTCTATTTCGGCAAGCCGGCGCTGATCATGCCCTATGTGTGGGACGGGCACGACAATGCCATGCGGGTCCAGGAGACCGGCCATGGCTTCCGGCTGCAGCGCTATGACTGGACCGAGGATGAGCTCAAGGGAAAAATCAATCGCATGCTTACCGATAAGGCGATGCGGGCAAAGCTCAAGGCCACGTCGCGGCAGATGCACGGGGAGCATGGTCCAACAAAGGCCGCGCGGATCCTGGACAGCCTGGCATGACGGCAACGCCTAGAATGCACGATCCGCTGCAGCTCACGGAGCTGAAGGACTGGGGCCGCGTGCCGACCATGATTGAAGGCGAGTCGCACACGTCAGGCGTGCTGATTTCGCGCAACCCCGATGGCTCGTCGGAGTGCGGCGTGTGGGAATGCACGCCGGGGTTCTGGAACTGCATGGTGACGAAAGACGAGTTCTGTCATTTCCTGAGCGGGCGCTGCACCTATACGCATGAATCGGGCGAAGTCATCGAAATTACGCCGAATACGGCGGCATTTTTCCCCATGGGGTGGAACGGCACTTGCCGCGTGCATGAAACGGTGCGGAAAGTGTATATGATCCGCTAGGATCGAGACGGAGCATCACCCTGAACCGCCCTACCAACCGCTGGCGCCGTTATGCCGACTGGGACAATCGCCCGCTTCGGCTAGACAAGTTCGCTTCGGAAGATCCCGAGAACGGATTTTCGGCCTTCGCGAGCCCTGCCGATCCGAAACCCTCGCTGAGCGTCAAGGACGGCCGGGTGACGATGCTCGACGGCGTCCACGAAGCCGACTTCGACATGATCGACTATTTCATCGCCCGGCATCACATCGATGTTGCCGTCGCGGCGGAGATGATGGCGATGCCGTCGGCCATGATCGCCCGGCAGCTTGTCGACATGCATGTGCCGCGCACGGACCTCGTCAAAATCGCTCATGGGCTGACGCCGGCCAAGCTCGCGGAGGTCGTGTCCCAGCTGAACGCGCTCGAGATCACCTTCGCATATTCGAAAATGCGCGCGCGCAACACGCCCGGCAATCAGGGTCACGTGACGAACGCCAAGGACGATCCGCTGCAGCTTGCGGCCGATGCGGCTACGGCGGTGGCATTCGGGTTCGATGAGATCGAGACCACGATGCGGGTGTCGCGGAATGCCTGGTCGAATGCAGTCGCTTGCGCGGTCGGGGCGGCGGTCGGGCGCTCGGGGACGCTGTTCCAGTGCTCGAGCGAGGAGGCGGAAGAGCTTAAGATCGGCATGGCGGGATTTTCGTCTTACGCCGAAACGGTCTCGGTCTACGGCACCGAGCGCACCTTCATCGATGGCGACGACACGCCCTGGTCGAAGGCCTTCTTGGCGGCGGCTTATGCATCACGCGGCATCAAGATGCGCTGCACATCGGGTGCGGGGTCGGAATTGCTCATGGGCTTCCATGAGTCGAAATCGCTGCTCTATCTCGAAGCGCGGTGCCTGTGCCTGCAGCGCGGCATGGGCGTGCAGGGCACGCAGAACGGCGGCATCGACGGGGCCCCCGTTACCGCCACCGTTCCGGGCGGGGTCAAGGAATTGATGGCGGAAAATCTCCTTGCAGTCTGGCTCGATCTGGAATGCGCCTCGGGGAATGATGCCCGCACGACCGAGTCGGAAATCAGGGTGGGTGCAAAGATCCTGCCTTATCTCGTCGCCGGATCCGACCTTATCTGCTCGGGATTCGGGACGATCCTGAAATACGACAATTCTTTCAATCCCTCGCTGCTCAATGGCGAGGAGCTTGAAGATTTTTTAGTCCTGCAGCGGGATTTCGAGGCCGACGGCGGACTGACTCCCGTCCGCGAGCATCGAATTCTGGAACTGCGGCGGCGCGCCGTAGATGCACTGTCCGCCGTGTTCGAGGAACTGCAGCTCGGCATTCCGAGCAAACAAATGCTGGAGAGCGTGGTCGCGGCGTCGGGTTCGGATGAAACCGAGAGCTATTCACCGCGCGATGCGAGCCTCATCAGTCAAGCCATCCAGGATCGCGGCATTACCGTCGTCGAAGTGATCAAGGCGCTGCTTCGCCGCGGATTCCGCGAGGAAGCGGAAAACCTCCTGGCGGTGGTGAAGCTTCGAATTGCCGGCGATTATCTCCAGACCTCGGCCATCGTGCGCGACGGCAGGGTCATCAGCGCGGTCAACGATCCGAACTGCTATGCGGGACCGGGATCGGGCTATCGCGTCAGCGAGCCCCGAAGGCTGGAGATCAACGCCATTCGCGACGAGCTGGACCAGAAGGAGGTGCTGAGGTCGGAGGCACTGCATGAGGCGGCAGAACAACGGCGTATTCTCTATCATGCTGGCGCCGATGCCGTGGTATCGGCCGAAACGACAGATGTGGTCATCGGCATCAGCCCGGCCTTCGGGGTGAAACTTTTTCAAACCGTCGGCGGGCATCCGCTCTCGCAAGTGCTGGGAGTGATGACCGATGCGATTGCCGCACGCGGGCTGAAGCCACGGGTGGTTCGATTCAAGCATACGGCGGATACTTCCTTTCTAGGACTTTCCGCGGCGCGCCTTGCCGGCTCCGGCATCGGCATCGGGCTGCAGGCGAAGGGCACGGCGGTGATTCATCAGCGCGACCGGCTGCCGCACAATAACCTCGAGCTTTTTTCCAACGCACCGATCACCCAGGTCGAGCATTATCGGCAGCTTGGCGCCAATGCCGCTGCCTATGCGCTGGGCGAGATGCCGGAACCCGTCGTAGTGCCGATGCGCGGACAGGCGATGGGCTCGCGCTATCATGCGCGCGTGGCCATGATCTATGCCATCGAAACCGCGCTGACGGCAAAGGATGCGCGGCCGCAGGAGATCGGAGTTAAATTCTTAGGACGCATGCATCTTGAGCGATAACCTTACAATCGAGGATTATCCCTTATCGGAAAAGCGGCCCGAGCTGATCGCCGGCCAGCGCGGCAAAAAACTCAGCGACATCACGCTCGATACGCTCGTCAGCGGCGAGGTGCAGATGGAGGATCTGCGCATAACAAGCCAGGCGCTGCACTATCAGGCGGAAATCGCCCGCGCCGCCGGACGGCCGACGCTGGCTGAAAATTTCGAACGCGGGGCGGAGCTTGTCGGCGTTCCCGAAGAGGTCATCATGCAGGTTTATGAGCTGCTTCGGCCCGGACGCGCTGCCGACAAGAGCGTGTTGATCGAAGCTGCAAAACTTCTTCGACGCGATTACGGGGCCGCAAAGCTTGCGGATTTCATGGAGGAGGCGGCCGAAGTGTATGAGCGGCGCGGTCTCTTCACCTACCGCTTCTGAGCCTGACTGCGCAATAGGGTGGGAATTCTTAACCCTGCTTGAGTTACGGTAGCGACCGTTGTCTGCATCGCGGGGGCGTGCATGCATTGGTCGGAATATTCACGTTTTACCATCAGCCTGTTCCTGCTGCTGGGAACCTTCATGAAGGTTCCTCTGATTTTGAGCCTGGTCGGGGGAAGCCACCGCGAGATTATTTTCCGCAGCGCGACCGTAGCAGCCGCGACGGCGTTCATCATACTCCTCATTGCACAATTCGCGGGCGAATGGATCCTGATCAGCATCGGAACCTCGCTGCCGTCGTTCCAGATCGGCGGGGGCCTGGTCATTTCGCTAACGGGGTTGAGCCTCCTGCAGGGCCGGACGGTCGGCGCCCAGGCGAACAAGGTTCAGCCCACGCAAGCCATTGCCTTTCAGATCGGCGTCTCCCCGCTGGGTACGCCAGCTCTGGCCGGCGGTGGCAGCATCACCGCGGTTATTCTCGAAACCCATAAGCTGCACAGCCTATTAGACGATTTCGCCATAACATTCATCATTGCTGCGAATTGCGTGGTCGCATGGGCGATTTTGGCAACCGCACCGAGCGTGACATGGCTGCTGGGAAGAAATGGCCTGCTCGTCATGGAGCGGATTTTTGCACTGCTGATGCTCGCCATAGGCATCGAAATCGTCATCGCGGGCGCGACCAACCATCTGGCCAAATTGACCTGAGCACTCCGCGCTCGCGAGCAACGGTCAATTCCGATACCGATCCGGTCAAGCGCGACTCCGCGCCTCGCCCATAGGCTCTTGGCGGCACTGGGCCTTTGTGATCATATCGGCCCCG
>DATFOT010000065.1:0-4505 GCA_035265265.1 Aestuariivirgaceae bacterium
ACCCCGGTGATTTTGGGAGGTCACTTTCACGTCACTCGCTTCGGGATGTTTCGAAGCCGCGCCGGCCTAGCACTCAACCCCTGGTCAACGGCAGCCAGTCCACGGCTTGCCTACAGGCACCGGCCCTATCTCCACACTCAAAAGGCGTCATCCGGACAGCGCCTCCTTCACGGAGCAGGGTGAAGAATGACTACTCTATACTAGGAATGTTGTCAAGAGGAAATAATTCCCCTCCCCCTTGTGGGGAGGGGCGAGGGGTGGGGTGCAACCTTCGCAAGGACCCCACCCTGTCTTCGCTTCGCTCAGACATCCCTCCCCACAAGGGGGAGGGAAAGAGACACCCGCGCATCTGCCGTCGGCGCGAAATGGCTGGATCAAGTCCGGCCATGTACTGGGGCGCAGTCACGCTCAACTAGGAAGCAGCCGGCGCCAGTTCTCGCAATAGGCGGACAGCCCCGCGATCCGGGCCGGCTCGACCGCGCGCAGCGCCAGTTCGATCTGCGGCAGCTGGCCCTCCGGCATAAGCGCGAGGCAGGCAGCACCCGCCGTCGTTCCATCGCGGAGATCGGAGGTGAAGAGGCGCTGGCTTACGCGCAGGGCGGCGAGAAGGCGCAGGAAGATTTCGTTCTCGGAGAACGGCCCATCGATGATGACATCGTGTTTCGAGCCGATGGCGTCGAGAGATTCCGAAACCATCAGCGCGCAGTAAAGCGCGGCAAGGCTCGAATTCTCCTCAGCCGATGCGGGAGGCGGGCCGATAATCCGGCCCTTCCCGCCGCTATTTGGAACGGGACCGCCGGAATCCGTGAAGGAGGGGAGTGCCAGCGTGACCTGGCCGATGAGGCGTGAAACAGAATCGAGCGACGCTGCCCCGGCCGGCGCCCCTTTCGCCAAGATCTCGAACTCGCGGCCGCCATAGAATCGGCAGCTTGCGACCTGACGGCCGAAAACATCGGTATTGCTCGCGGTGTCACGCTCCTTGGCGAGGCTTGCGAGCGGGGTCGAATTGTCGAAGCCGATAATCCAGGTGCCGGAGGAGAGAAGGGTAAAGCGCTCGAGGCCCGCCGCCAGGTAGCGGAGATAATTGGCGTTGGAATCATGCACGCCGGCGAGCACGCGGCCTTCGCCGCGGAAACTACCCCCGCGGAATTCCGGCAAAAGCCTGCCGCTGGTCTGCCAAGCCTTGATCATCGGCGGAAACAATCGGTCCCAGCCGCGGCTCCGGGCGAGGGAGGATAAGCGGTTGTTCGGAACATCGATGAGCTGGGATTGGCAGGAAAGGCTCGAGATTTCACTCACAGCCCTGCCGCACAGGCGAAAACCAACATATTGAATCCAGGTGATGATCGTTTCGATCCGGGCAAAGTCCTGCGCGAAGGCCCGGTCCTGCCAGTAGAGCTGCAAGCCGTGGGTCAAGGCCATGGGAAGAAGGCTGCAAAACACCTCCGAGAAGGGCGGCTCGATCTTCTGATATTCCGCCACGATCCGAGCCGGCGGCTCGGCGGTGTAGTCCATCACCGGAAGTGCCAGAGAGCCGTCCCCGGCCAGGCAGGCAAGGGCTGCACCATGGGCACAGGGCACGATGACGTCGAGGGGAACCACAAGGTCGAGCTCCGGCAAAGTGGTCCGGCAGAAGTCGACGAGGGGCTCGGGGTCGATATGGCGGTAGGGCGGGCCTTCGACATGGCGGCTTAGGATCTTGCGCTCAATGAGCGGATTCCCGCTCGCAGAAAATACGGCGATCTTGGTGTTCGTCGCGCCAGCGTCGATCACGGCGATGCCCCGGGGAGACTGCATGAAAGTAAATTCCCATCCGATCCCGCGGGGATGCCGGCCCCGCGCGAGCGGCAGTTTACTTGCTCACCACCTCTCTTGACACAAGCATCGCTTTCGCCGTCACTCGTTTATCGATTGGCAAAGTGATCGGTCATGGCGCGCTTCAAACACCTCGACTTGCGAAAAAAGATCATCGCAACCTGCCTGAGAATGAACAGCGAAGGCATCAACCAGGGAACATCGGGAAATGTCAGCGCGCGGATCGAGGAGGGCTTCCTCATGACCGCGTCAGGCATTCCCTATGCGGTAATGAAGCCCGAGCATGTGGTCGAGATGGATCTCGACGGCGGATACCGCGGCGACTACCTGCCATCAACCGAGTGGCGCATGCACATGGACATCTATCGGGCGCGGCCCGAGGCCCAGGCCATCGTGCATGTGCATTCGACCTATGCCACGGCGCTGGCCTGCCTGCGCAAGGATATTCCGGCGTTTCACTATATGATCGGCGTCACCGGAGGCATCTCGCTGCGCGTCTCGGACTATGCCGAATTCGGAACGCAGGAGCTTTCGGACAGGATGCTGAGGGCGCTCGAAGAGCGCACCGCCTGTCTCCTGGCCAATCATGGACAAATCTGTTTTGGACCCGATCTCGACAAGGCGCTGTGGCTCGCCCGCGAAATCGAGACGCTGTGCCAGCAATATTGGGCAGCCAGGCTTGCCGGGGAACCCGTGCTGTTGAACCAAGGAGAGATGGCGAGCGTTCTCCGCCGGTTCAAATCCTATGGCAAGCAATCGGGCGAGCTCGCCAGGGGAGAAGTCCACGCGGTCCTGGCGCCGACAAGGCGGGATGCGCCGAAGGCGTCCGGCCGGAGACGATAGCGTCTCGATTTGCACATCGGGCGATGTGGGTTAAACTCGTGCGACGGCAAGCAATGGGGATGCGGGATGAGGGCCACGGACCAAGCTGAGGCAGCGGTCACTCTCGCGCATATCACCAAGTCGTTCGCCGGGCTCAAGGTCGTCAAGGACGTAAGCTTCGATGTCCGTCCCGGCGAGGTGCATGCGCTGCTCGGAGAAAACGGTGCCGGCAAGTCGACGCTGATCAAGATCATGGCCGGGCTCTACCAGCCCGATGAAGGCGAGATCGCCGTAAACGGCACGCCTACTAAATTTGCAACGCCGCGCGATGCCCATGCTGCGGGGATCGCCACGGTTCATCAGGAACTGCTGCTGTTTCCCGAACTGACGGTCGCAGAAAATATTTTCCTCGGCCAGACGCCCAAGACGAAGCTCGGCATGCTGGATTGGCCGGCAATGCGCAGCCGCGCCCGCGCGCTTGTCGATTCGCTCGACAGCCCCGAGCTCGATATCGACGCGAAAGTGGGCACGCTGTCGGTCGCCAACCGGCAACGGGTGGAGATCGCGCGCGCTCTTTCCCAAGAAGCGCGGGTGATGATCATGGACGAGCCCACGGCGGCACTGGCAGACGCCGACGTGCAGCGGCTCATGGATATTGTGCGGCGCCTGAAGTCACGCGGCGTCGCCATCGTCTATGTGAGCCACCGGATGCCGGAAATCTTCGCGCTTGCAGACCGCGTGACGGTGCTGCGCGACGGCGCGCGGGTGGGCACCAAGGATATCGGCGAGGTCGATGAAGGGGTGCTCGTCAATATGATGGTCGGGCGGGTGATCGACCGCCTCTATCCGAAGAAGCTTAGTGAAAGCGGAGCGTCCATCCTGGAGCTTCGCGAGATTTCCCATCGCTCGGCGGTGCGCGACATATCCTTCGAGCTCAGACGAGGCGAAATACTCGGAATCGCCGGGCTGGTCGGATCGGGACGCACAGAGCTGGCGCTGACGATCTTCGGCATTACGCCCGCGACTTCGGGCACGATCTTGCTCGAGGGAAAGCCGGTCAGGATCGGCAGCCCGGAGGCGGCGCGCGATCTCGGCATTGCCTATATACCGGAAGATCGCGGAACCCAGGGGCTCATCAGGACACAGACCATCGCGGAGAATGTGGCGCTGGCCAATCTCAAGAAACTGACGCGCGGCCTGTTCATCGATGCCGCGAAGCTGCTGCGGTCTGCGCGCCAGGCGATCGAAAGGTTCGGGATCAAGGCGCGCGGACCCCAGCAGGTGGTTCGCGAATTGTCGGGCGGCAACCAGCAGAAGGTTGTCTTGGGCAAATGGCTCTCGACCGATCCGCGCATCCTCATCATGGACGAGCCGACGCGGGGCATCGACGTCGGCGCCAAGGCGGAAATCCATCAGCTCATGCGCAAGCTTGCCGCCGAGGGCATGGCGATCCTGATGATCTCCAGCGAGCTGCCGGAGGTGCTCGGCATGAGCGACCGCGTGCTGGTGATGAACGGCGGCAGGATCGTTGCCGGCTTCGGCGAGGGCGAGGCGACCCCCGAGGCCGTCGGCGCGGCGATGACGCAGGCAAATGCCACGCAGGAGGCGGCTTGAGCACGGCAGTTGCAGCGGTTTCGCCAGGCAGATCGCCGTTTGGGCGGTTCGTGTCGAGCTATGGCCAGGAAATCGTCGTGCTGGGCTGCATCGCCGCGCTGTTCATCGGGGTCGGCGCCGTCAATCCGCGCTTCCTGTCCAATACGAACATCAACAGCATCTTCGCCGGCAACGCCTATATCGCGGTGGCGGCAATCGGCATGTCGATGATCATCATCGCCGGCCACATCGATGTGTCGGTCGGTTCGCTCATC
>DATFOT010000066.1:0-5741 GCA_035265265.1 Aestuariivirgaceae bacterium
TGATGACCTTTTATTCGGTTTGGGTGTATCTCGTGGCTGCGATTGGCTTCGCCGTGCTGCTGCAGGGTGCTGAGATTAGTACCACCTCTCACCCCAGCCTCTCCTTCCTCCTCAGACCTTGGGATAAGCCAACCAGCAGCGATTTCCTGCTTATGGCAGCCTGTGGCGTTATCGCGGCTATCGCGATGACGCTTTTAACGAATGCCTATAGAGCCGCCCCAGCAAATATCGTTGCACCTTTCGAGTACACCGGAATTCTCTGGCTGCCATTATGGGGGTTCATGTTCTTCTCTGAAATACCCCGCTGGACCACAGCACTTGGAGCGTTACTCATCATCGCCTCCGGCATTGCAGTGCTTCGTCAGCCCAAAGACTCTATCAGAGATAGCTCTAGTTAAAATTCGAAACCGTCCCGCTCAAGATCGAAGGTCATGAGCGTTGCGAGAAGCGCGGTCGGCAGCCGGTCTCCCCGGAGTCATTGTGACGCAGGTGTTCCGCTGAGACGCCCCAATAGAGCCCAGCAACTGCCGTTTTTCCTTTGATATTCAGCGCTCGACTAAGGCGGGAAATTTCAATTTCGAGAAATGCGGAAGGGACCGAGAGTGACAATTGGAAAAGAAGCATGGCCTGCTGCACGATCAGCAAATGGCGCCGCGATGGAGTTTGCAGGAACGCTGGACACAACTTCACTTGATGATCGTTCCGGAACTCAACGAGAAAAGCATCCGTACACAGCTGGGAATTCGACTACAGCATCCCAGACCGGCGGCAGAAACACGACCTGATGCCTTGGCAGCCGATGATGCTGATTCGAGCCACAGCAAAGTGGTGCTGCTTAAGAACGTGCGTGATCTCGACAATCTGACTAAAAGTAGCCTACGAGGCGGCCGAGCACGAGCACGGATAGCCACACGCTTAAGGAGGTGGCGCCAAACAGGCGCTGCAGCGGAACAGGCCGTACCAGCACCGCCCCGGCGCTCGTCCACCCCAGCCGGCGCGAGATGAAATGATAGGCAAGGACATTGGTCAGTCCAATGACCAGCATAATCATCTTCGCCTGAAATAAGGGGGACGCCGCATACTGAGTCGCCCTAACGATGAAGAGGAGGGTGCCGCAGACGGCCGCGACCATGAGCCCGGCACCGGCGACTGGCACGAGGACGCGCGCGAGTGCATCAAGCGGCACACGGTACCAAGCACCCATCAGCCGCAGATCAAATGCTGCGATGCTGCCGAACAGCAGGGCGATGCCGGCGATGTGCCCGGCATTCACCAGGGGATAAAGCCATTTTGAACTGCGGAGGCCGGCGGCCAGCGGTGAGCCTTCGAGTCCGGTCAGGAACTCCATCAACATGCTGTGGAGCGACCCCCGGGCGGACTATGACGTTCGGTCGGGATAAAGGTTGTAGTCTTTGCCCGCGATCACCAGCCGCTCTGCCTTCATCAGCTTCTCGTCGCGGTTAGCCGAGCGGTGGCCATGGGCAGTGACCTCGGTGCCGACGGCCAGAAGGTCCTCAGTCAGGCCGGCGCGTTCATTGCGCCATGGTTGGCCAATCTCGACCAGCCAGTCGTCGCCATTGGCATTAAGTTTAAGCTCCCCGTGGGGGTTGCCCAGCTTCACACCCGTGATCTTGCCGGTAAGCTCGAACTCCTCGTCCGTGGCCCAGCCCCAGCCGTGATGGGCCCATGAAAAGCTTGCCAGAAAGCCGCTCGCGATGCCAGCGACTGCCGCCGATGCGGTGGTCAAAAGAAACATCCGCCGGTTCATGTCGATCTCCCTTTCCAGTAGATCATGATTAGATAGGGCGGCGGGCGTTGCCGCAAAGAGCGAAATCGGAGGCGTGGAATAGTTAAATGGCTGGATCGTTCCCAACTCACCGACAAAGACGCATCAGCGCGGGAGGAAACTGTGATTTCACAAAGATTTGACCGCGTGTTGCGGCTTGGCTTCACAGCATTGATCCTGGTGGCGATAGGCGTGCTGCCGACCCAGGCACAGGAACTGTCCGGCCTGGCTTTGGTCGAAGCGCTGCGCGGCGGCGGATTCAACATCTATCTCCGCCACACCGCCACGAGCTGGGATCAGGACGATAATGTGACAGCCGCGGGCGACTGGCGCAGCTGCGATGCGCAAAGGATGCGCCAGCTTTCGGCAGAGGGCCGCGACATGGCCAAGCGCATCGGCGCGGCGATGGGCGCCCTTCGCATCCCGGTAACCAAGGTGCTCTCCAGCGAATACTGCCGCGCTGCCGAGACGGCGCGGTTGCTCGATATTGGCCAGGTCACCCAGACCAGCGATATCGTCAACCTAAGGAGCGCGTCTTATGCCGGGGGTGACGAGGCCGCGGTGCAACGGGCGCGGCGCGTGCTCGCGCAGCCTCCGGCTGCGGGCGGCAACGCCGTCATCGTCGGCCATGGCAATTTGATCAGTGCGGCCGCCGGTGTCACCGCGGGGGAAGGCGGCGGCGCGATCTTCAGGCCAGTCTCCGGCAGCGAGGGCAGATTCGACATTGTCGCGCGGCTCGATGCCGATGATTGGGAGAAGCTCGCGGCGGAGTTTGCTGATACCGAGTGACTGCCGGGACGGCAAGGTTGTCGACGAACCGATGTTGCCCGGTCCGCTGGTTTAGAGGCGAGGAGGTTTGAGGCGTGAAAAGGGCTGCTGGCTTAGAACGACGAAATGATCCGACGGCGGGTTTGCTTTATCACAGCGTCATAGAGCCGAAGCTGCTCTGGAGTGAGGAGCTTTTTTGCAGTAGCACGCTCGCGGGCACTATTGGCCTTAAGCTCAGATGATGCTCGCATCAGGTGCCACATATTTGGCTTGGCGTTCGGGTCAATGCCGTGTTTCTTGAATATCTGGCTGCGCCGTGCTCGGCTCTCCCTGATGGCCTTTTCCATTGCTGTTTTCTGGGCGCCCTGCAACTGGAGCTGTTGAAGCACGTTTGAGTCATAGACCGATGCTTGGACCTCCGAAGGGTGAGTACAGTATCCCCACACCATAAGAGCGAATGCGCCTGCTAAGAGTCTCATCCAATACACGCCTCCAACGTTGTTGAAAGGGCGGGGAACGCTGAGGAGCCCAGCTGACCGGCTCAGAGCAGCAACATAGCTGAGAGCGGTTTGTTCCGGCTCCAATGGTGCCAACGATGTGCAGCACGTCTCGCCTCTGGCAAAATCACCTTTTGCTCGAAGCAACGGCGCAATCGACGCTGCATCAATAAGCGACTCTGAGCGACAATTTCGTTTGAAGCAGCAGATGGCTCGATTTCTTCACGATCATAAGGACGACAGATGTGAATTGCCGCGGCATATCTTATCGGTTGCCGCTTGGCGTCCGAGCATACGAGCCGAGTCCTAGGTCTTTGTCTTTCCAAAGATAAGCAGATGGGTTATCCGTCGCCGTTGTGCTTTCTTAAGGGTGAGTTAGGGCATGATGCCGAATAGTCTGCCTGAGCACATGAAGGCGGTGCTTCTTACCGGCCACGGCGGCTTAGACAAGCTCGTCTATGTCGATGATTTTCCGGTCCCTCGTCCCGGTGCGGGCGAAGTGACGATCGAAGTCGCTGCCTGCGGCATGAACAATACGGATGTCTGGGTGAGGGAAGCGGCCTATGGCACCGAGGATGACCCTAATGCCAGGTCGTCGTGGCGCCGAGGTCGCAACACGCTCACCTTCCCGCGCATACAGGGTTGTGACACGGTCGGCTATGTCGCGGCTGTTGGCGAGGGAGTTCCGGCAAGCCGCATCGGTGAGCGCGTGATGGTAGATTTCAGCATTTACAACGCGGCCGACGATTATCTGGGTGACATCGACTATATGGGACATGGCCGTGATGGTGGCTATGCTGAATACATGGCTCTCCCGACAGAGAACGCTCATCTAATCCATAGCGATCTCACTGACGTTGAGTTGGCGACATTCTGCTGTGCCTATTTGACGGCCGAGCACATGCTGGACCGCGCACGGCTTAGCTCTGGTGAGCGTATCCTGGTGACCGGTGCCTCAGGTGGTGTGGGGTCGGCCATTATTCAGCTTGCACGCCTGCGGGGAGCCGAACCGATTGCCCTTGTCGGGTCAGGCAAAGAGCAGGCTGTTGAGCAGGTGGGTGCCATCCAAGCCTTCGATCGCACTGATCCTGCATTATTTGACAGGCTGTACGAAGCAACAAGGGGTGAGCTCTTCCATGTGGCGGCCGATCTGGTGGGAAGTTCGCTGTTCAATCTCTGCCTCAAGGCACTCAGACCGCATGGGCGGTATATAACCGCCGGGGCGATCGGCGGCCCAGTGGTGAAGGTCGATTTGCGCACCCTGTACCTAAAGCATTTAGAATTGCATGGCTCCTCACAGGGAACCCGTTCAGCTTTCAGGCGGCTTCACCATTACATTGAATCGGGGGCAATCAAGCCACTTGTAGCAGGCGTCTATCGCTTATCGGCCTTCCACGAAGCTCAACGGGCGTTCATGGCAAAGAAGTTCGTTGGAAAGCTGGTGGTAATACCTGATCGACGCTGGGGAGTAGAACCTCCTGCGGTTCGGCTCTTGTAATTACGAGATAATCAATCATTTTATTTTCCATCCGGCGTTCCGGGGATCGGGCAGAAACGGCTCTAACTGCTGCCCTGTTGCGGCGTGTCTAGATGAGTGTTCCATTGAACATCCGAATTATTTTAGCGCTTTCGACACTGACCGGCATAATGCTGGGCGGCCTTCCAACCCGGCAAGCAGAAGCCGGGGCTTCTCAGCGTTTTTCCCGATATGACATCGCTCGAGCGACTCTGACTCAAAACCAGCTCTCCACCGGGGCGGCTCGGCGGGCGGAGATAAAAAAATGGCTAGCCGCGGAAAAGACGCGTGCGTTTGAGAAGCAGCATCAGGCAGAGGGGGCCGAGCGCCAGCGTTTAGCAGTGGCGCAATCGCCGGCAGAAACGAACCTTACCGATGCAGAACTTATTCCGGCGGGCAAGCGGGTCAGGGTCGGCGAACGAGACGCGCGTGTCCTGATGATCCGGGCGCGAATGGTGAAGCTCGGATTTCTAAGCGAGGAAAATTCGCTTGCCTGGATGCTGGGACATGCCGCCGACAAGGTGTCCAATCCGAGCGACCTGGAATTGATACTGGATAAAGAACTGTCGAAGGCGATCACAGCCTTCCAGAAGGCGAACGACATCGAGCAGACCGGCCGAATCGACAAAGCTACAGTGGCCGCTCTCAATGCGCCAATAGCCGCCGCGAAGCAGCGTCTGGCCGAGGAAGAGCGGAAGGTTCGGGAAGCGGCGCTTGCGCTTGAGAAGCAACGTCAGGCCGAAGAGGCCGAGCGCCAGCGTCTAGCGGCGCTTGCGCTCGCGAAGCAGCGTCTGGCCGAGGAAGAGCGGAAGGCTCGGGAAGCGGCGCTTGCGCTTGAGAAGCAACGTCAGGCCGAAGAGGCCGAGCGCCAGCGTCTAGCGGCGGAAGCAGCCGCGAAGCAGCGCCAGGCCGAGGAAAAGCGGAAAGTTCGGGAAGCGGCGCTTGCGCTTGAGAAGCAGCGCCAGGCCGAGGAAGAGCAGAAGGCTCGGGAAGCGGCGCTTGCGCTTGAGAAACAGCGTCAGGCCGAAGAGGCCGAGCGCGCCGCTGAGAAGAGAAAGCTAACTTCCCTCGACAGTGCGCCCGAAGCAAATGAGGCTTCATCCAAAAGCTGCAACAAAGCAAAGTCGATTATCGGCAAGTATGGCTTCGAAGATATTGAAACAAATAGCTGTGA
>DATFOT010000067.1:0-6103 GCA_035265265.1 Aestuariivirgaceae bacterium
CTGTAGGCAAGCCGTGGACTGGCTGCCGTTGACCAGGGGTTGAGTGCTAGGCCGGCGCGGCTTCGAAACATCCCGAAGCGAGTGACGTGAAAGTGACCTCCAAAAATCACCGGGGTGGAGCGCCCTCGCACCATCTTGTTAGACTTAAACGTTGGCGCCACCGCGAGGTGCCGCTCCACCCCTCCTTCATCCCGGAAGCGAAAGCTGGCGGAAGGAATTTCTATTGTGAGTTTTGAACACCCCTCCCTATTCCGCGGCTTCGATCGCACCTTCTTCGTCCTCGTAGGAGGAGGCTTTTCTCGGCCGCAGCGCTTGCTCTTCCTTCATCTCCTGAGCGACGAGGAAAGCGAGTTCGAGCGCTTGGGCGGCGTTCAGCCGGGGATCGCAGTAGGTGTGGTAGCGGTCTTCGAGATCGGCCTCGGTCACCGCCTTAAGCCCGCCGGTGCATTCGGTGACATTCTTGCCCGTCATCTCGACGTGGATGCCGCCAGCGTGGGTGCCCTCGGCCTGATGGATATCCATGAAACGACGAACTTCCGTCATGATCAGGTCAAAGGGCCTGGTCTTGTAGCCGTTCGATACCTTGATCGTGTTGCCATGCATTGGATCGCAGGACCAAACGATATGGCGGCCTTCGCGCTTCACGGCGCGGATGAGAATGGGCAGGTGTCTCTCCACCTTGTCGTAGCCGAAGCGGGTAATGAGCGTGAGCCTGCCGGGCTCATTGGCGGGATTGAGTATGTCGATCAGCTTCAAAAGGTCGTCGGGATCAAGGTTCG
Source organism: Aestuariivirgaceae bacterium (assembly GCA_035265265.1). Lineage (GTDB taxonomy): Bacteria > Pseudomonadota > Alphaproteobacteria > Rhizobiales > Aestuariivirgaceae > DATBLQ01. The sequence goes on from DATFOT010000067.1 coordinate 780, forward strand.
GACCGCATTTCAGACCAACAGGATTCTTGATCCCGCGGCAATATTCGACATGGGCTCCGTCGGGCTGCCGGGTGCGGTCGCCAACCCACAGCATGTGGCCCGAGGTGGCATACCAGTCGCCGCTCGTCGAATCGATGCGCGTCATCGCCTGTTCGTAGCCGAGCAGAAGAGCTTCGTGGCTGGTGAAGAATTCCGTGGAGCGCAGCTGGGGAGCGGTATCGGGATTGATGCCGCAGGCGCGCATGAAGCCAAGCGCTTCAGTGATGCGGTCGGCCAGCGCCTGATAGCGTTCATTGGCGGGGGAGTCGCCGAGGAAGCCCAAGGTCCAGCGGTGCACGTGATCGAGATTGGCATAGCCGCCGCCGGCAAAGGCGCGCAGAAGATTGAGGGTCGCGGCAGACTGGCGGTAGGCCATGATCTGGCGCTCGGGATCGGGGAGGCGCGCGGCTTCGGTGAAGGCGATGTCGTTGACGATGTCGCCGCGATAACTCGGCAGCTCTCGGCCATCGATGGTCTCGCTGGCCGAGGAGCGCGGCTTGGCGAACTGGCCGGCGATGCGCCCGACCTTGACCACCGGCTGGCCGCCGGCGAATGTGAGCACGACCGCCATTTGCAGAAACACCCGGAAGAAATCGCGGATGTTATCGGCGGAATGTTCGGCGAAGCTTTCGGCACAGTCGCCGCCCTGCAGCAAGAAGGCCTTGCCCTCCGCGACGCGGGCAAGCTTGCGCTTCAGCTTGCGCGCCTCCCCGGCGAAGACGAGCGGCGGGTATCCGCGCAGGCGGTTCTCGATCTCGGCCAGCTTGGCGCTATCGGGATAGACGGGCACCTGCTGAAGCGGCCGGCTGCGCCAGCTTTCGGGTGTCCAAACGGTCATGATCGGCTCTCTCCAGGGCCCCGCCCTCCGGCAGGGGTGGGGGCTTATACACCGGGTGTCCGGGCTTGGCCAGATATCCCAGGGTTGCAGAACGCCCGCAGAAATTCTGTCGGCTTAAAGCTGAATTTACCCGGCAGCGGTAGAATTATTCCCGTAGACGGCATTCATGTGTGGAGAGAGACATCCATGTCCGGCTGGTTCGAGCAAGGAATGTGGCTGGAGGCTTACAGAGTCCTCGTATCTGGCGAGCCGCCGATCCTGTTCCAGCTCCTCATGTTCAATACAATCATGATGGTGTTCTGGCACATGCGGCGCAAGCGGGGCCTATGGACGATCAGGCGGGAAACAGCCATTGGCCTGCAGGTGGCCCTGCTCGTCGGCAATATCGCCATATTGCTCAATCCGGATTTGGGATTCACCGGCCTGCCGAACATGCCAAAGCTGCCGACATTGGACTTGCCCTTATAAGGCAAACGCTCGTGGGCCGGCCTAATCTCGCGCCTGCATGGTGTATGTTCTCTTAAGAACCGGCAACTTCCAGATGCCGCTTCAGCGCGTGCTCGGCCGAGGCGTAGGCCTCCTGCCTCGCGACGCTCCAGTATTTGAGCTCGTCAAGGCGAATCGGCTGGCCCGAAACAGCGCAGCGCACATAGTCGCCCTGCACCACGATCTGATAGTCGCCATCGAGGTAGCGAAGCTTAGCCTCGCGGCCGGCGGGAAAATGCGGCTCGAAACGATTCATGCGCTTCTAGATAGACTCTTCGGTGAAGAATTTCCACTCACAAGAGCGAGCCTTGCGTATCGGAAGGCTTTTTCTTCGGCCGGAGCTTGACGCGGCGGGATTCCGCTCCCTCGATATGGGCGCCGACAGAGGCATCGTGGAACTCGATGGTGACCCGCATGCCGGGAGTGGCAGAGTCCGCGCCGGCGATCAGCGATCCTTCCGATGTCACCAAGGCGAAACCGCGCTGCAGCACGGAGCGGTGCGACAGCGTGTTCAAAAGCTTGGCCGAGGTTTCAATCGATCGGCGCTTCAGGCGAAGGAGTTCCTGCATGCACCGCTCAAGCCGACGGCCATCGCGTGCGATGGAATCCTTCAGCCGATCCCTCTCGCGCGCCAGCATGCGGGGAGAGAGCTTGGCCGCGCAGCGCTCATACCGGGATCGGTGATGGCGCGTATTCGCTTCCAGTGCGCGCTTGAGCCGCCCGCCGGCATTGTCGAAGCGCTGGTGCGCAAAAGCGAGGAGATCATCGGGGCGCGGCAAGCCACGCGCCGCCGAAACCACCCGGGCGCGGCGATCCTCCAGGTGCTTGTGCGAGCAGCGGCGCAATCTCATGAAAAGATCTTGAACGTGGTCGATGAGATCGGCACGCACGGGCACCGCGTGCTCGGCGGCCGCGGTGGGGGTGGGGGCGCGCAGGTCGGCTGCATAGTCGATCAGCGTCCAATCGGTTTCGTGTCCGACGGCTGAGATGAGCGGGATGGCGCTTGCAGCGGCGGCACGGACAACGATCTCCTCATTGAAGCCCCATAGGTCCTCGATGCTGCCGCCGCCGCGGGCAACGATGATGAGATGAGGGCGTGGCAGAAGGGGGTCGCCCTCGCGCAGTGCATTGAAGCCCGCAATGGCGCGGGCAACCTCACCGGCGCATTGCTCGCCCTGGACGCGCACGGGCCAGAGCAGAACATGGCGGGGGAAACGATCGGCAAGTCGATGGAGGATGTCGCGTATCACGGCGCCGGTCGGCGAGGTGATGATGCCGATGATTCCAGGCAGATACGGAACGGGCTTCTTGCGGGCAGCATCGAACAGCCCTTCCGCCATGAGCCGTTTCTTGCGGTCTTCGAGCAGCGCCATCAGCGCGCCGATACCGGCAGGCTCGATGGTTTCAATCACAATCTGATATTTCGACTGGCCGGGGAAGGTGGTGACCCTGCCCGTCACGATCACTTCAAGGCCCTGCTCCGGCCGGATGCGAAGACGGCCGAAAGCGGTTTTCCAGATGACCGCCGATATGACCGCCCGGTCATCCTTGAGATCGAGATAGCAATGGCCGGATCCCGGACTGGTGACGCGGCCGATCTCGCCACGCACCCTGACATAGCCGAAGCTCTCCTCCAGCGTCCGCTTCAGCGCTGCGGAAAGTTCCGAAACGGAATATTCCGCGGCATTGCGCGGCGGCTCATTGAGGAGCTCGCCGGTTACGTGATCGAATGGCCAGTCGGTAGACAAGGCTTTGGATTCCTGTTTTCTGTGACATGAAAGGGCAATCGAGCCTCGATGGCAAGAAAGAGCGGCAGGTGAGCGAAATCAACGTGCTTCTCATCGGCTCCGGCGGACGCGAGCACGCGCTCGCGTGGAAACTCGCGGCAAGCCCGGTGCTCGGCAGGCTTTATTCCGCTCCCGGCAATCCGGGCATCGCTCGCCACGCCATCTGCGTGCCGCTCGACACGGGCGATCATGAGGCGGTTATCGCCTTCTCCAGGGAGAAGTCAATCGGCCTGGTCGTCGTGGGGCCGGAAATACCGCTCGTCGCAGGTCTCGTCGATGAGCTGACGACGGCCGGCATCAGGGCCTTCGGGCCAACCAGGGCGGCAGCGCAGCTCGAGGGCTCGAAGGGTTTCACCAAGGCACTATGCTCCGCACGCGGCATACCGACGGCGGCCTATGCCCAGGTGCGCTCACGCGCAGAGGGACTGGATCGCGTGCGGCGGCAGGGGGCGCCGATCGTGGTGAAGGCCGACGGGCTTGCCGCCGGCAAGGGTGTAACAGTCGCCATGTCGGTGCAGGAGGCCGAAGAGGCGATCGACACGATCTTCAAGGACGCGCCGGGCAGCACCAGCGCTGTCATCGAGGATTATCTTGAAGGCGAGGAGGCGAGCTTTTTTGCGCTTGTCGATGGGCGCCATGTGCTGCCACTTTCCACCGCGCAGGATCACAAGCGGGCTTTCGACGGCGATGTTGGACCGAATACCGGCGGAATGGGGGCCTATTCTCCCGCGCCGGTGATGACCCGGGCGCTGATCGATCAGACGATGCAGCACATTATCCAGCCGACGGTAAGCGCGATGTATGAACTCGGAACGCCGTTCACCGGTGTGCTCTATGCCGGGCTAATGATCACTGCCGATGGGCCGAAGCTCATCGAGTATAACGTCAGGTTCGGCGACCCGGAGTGCCAGGTGCTGATGATGCGTCTCAAGGACGACCTTCTCACGGCGCTGATGGCCTGCGCTGCGGGAGCGCTCGATAGAGTTTCGCTGCGCTGGCATGACGATGCGGCACTGACGGTGGTCATGGCGAGCAAGGGGTATCCTGGGGAATTCACCACGGGCAGCAGGATCGGGGGCCTGGAGACTGCGGCTGCGTTAGAGAATGTCCAAATTTTTCACGCAGGCACGGCAGAACGAAACGGTATGATCATCGCCAATGGCGGGCGGGTGCTGAACGTCAGCGCCATAGGCCGCAGCGTCGGCGGGGCGCAGGCGCTCGCTTATCGGGCCGCATCGTTGATCGAATGGCCGGATGGTTTCTTCAGGCGAGATATCGGGCTGCGCGCGGTTGAACGGGAGGACTCCTAACTCGCGAAACCGACAGCCCGCCCATGCCAGCCTAAGGAGGGCAAAGCTCCTTGTGCAGGTGTCGCCTGCCGTTAAACTGCGCATATGACTCAGTTATTTCCAGGCTTCAGCGAACATCGCATGGCAACATCGGGCGCGGAAATTTTCTTCCGCATGGGCGGCAGCGGACCGCCGCTGCTGCTTGTTCACGGCTTCCCGCAAACCCATGCCATGTGGCATCGTATAGTACCGGCGCTCGCCCGGCGTTTCAGGCTCGTTCTACCGGATCTTCGCGGGTATGGCCTCTCATCCTGTCCTGCCAATGACGCGAGCAACCAGCCCTATTCGAAACGTGCCATGGGCAAAGACCTGCTCGAAGTGATGACTGCTCTCGGTCATGAACGGTTCGCGGTCGCGGGCCATGATCGCGGCGGGCGCGTTGCCTACCGCATGGCGCTCGACTCGCCCTCGCGGATCGACGGACTTGCCGTGCTCGACATCATCCCCACGCTCGACATGTGGCGCAGCCTCAACGCCGAGCTCGCGATGAAAGCATATCACTGGCTGTTCCTTGCCCAGCCCTACCCCCTGGCCGAGATGCTGATCGAGCAGGCGCCCGTGGCCTTTCTCGATTACACGCTCGCCAGCTGGACGAAGAGCAGGAACCTTACGGCATTCGATGAGACGGCGCTGGCAGAGTACAGGTTTCACTATGCCACGCCTGAGCATGTGCATGCGACCTGCAACGACTATCGGGCGGGATTCACAGCCGACCGGCTCGCCGATGAGGCGGATTGCGCGGCTGGCAAAAGGATTTCTTGTGCAACGCTGTGGATTTCGGGTGAAAAGGGCATTCCCAGCGAGGCGAAGGACAGAAGCGATCCG
>DATFOT010000068.1:0-8419 GCA_035265265.1 Aestuariivirgaceae bacterium
CGCTTCTCGGCTCGATCTTCGCGCCTTGCCCAGTCGGGCGGCCTCCTCCGATCAGGCGATCGGCGACGCACGCGCCGTCGCTGCCGCATGCGCGAGCCTTGCCGATATCGCGGCGGCGCTGCGGCAATTCGATGCCTGCCCGCTGAAGCGCACTGCCACCAATCTTGTCTTTGCCGACGGCAATCCTGAAGCACGCGTCATGTTCATCGGCGAGGCGCCGGGCCGCGATGAAGATGAGCAGGGCAAGCCATTCGTCGGCCGGTCGGGTCAGTTCCTCGACCGCATGCTGGCGGCGATCGGCCTGTCGCGCCATTCGACCGATCCCGCAACGGCTGCCTTCATCACCAATGTCATCTACTGGCGTCCGCCCGGCAATCGCAAACCGACGGATGCCGAGACCCTGATGTGCCTGCCGTTCGTAATGAAGACGATCGAATTGGCAAGGCCCGAGTTCCTCGTCTGCCTCGGCGCCACGCCGACGCAGCGCCTATTGGAAACGACCGACGGCATATTGAAGCTTCGCGGCACGTGGCGTGATTTCAACGGCATCCCGCTCCTGGCGACGCTTCACCCCGCCTATCTCCTGCGCCAGCCGGCCCAGAAACGTCTCGTCTGGCGCGATCTCTTGTCCCTCAGGCGAAGGCTTAACCGATGACGGCTTCCGAGCGCGGACCGGGGCGTGCATTCCTGCCGATTGGGATTGGCGTGCTGACGATATCCAACAGCCGCGTCCTGGCCGATGATAAATCCGGAGACACGCTGGCGGCGCGGATCACGGAGGCCGGCCACACGCTCGCCGCTCGGGCCCTGGTCAAGGACGATGTCGCGGCCATTCGCCGGCAGATACGGGCATGGCTGAAGGAACCTGCCATTGACGTGATCCTATCGACCGGCGGCACCGGACTGACCGGCCACGACGTGACCGTGGAGGCCATGCGCCCGCTCTTCGAGAAGGAGATCGAAGGTTTCAGCGTGGCCTTCCATATGGTGTCCTTCGGCAAGATCGGCACCTCGACCGTGCAGTCGCGTGCGACCGCCGGAGTCGCCAAGGGCAAGTATATCTTCTGCCTGCCGGGTTCCCCAGGTGCCTGTCGTGACGGCTGGGACCACATTCTGCGCGACCAGCTGGATTACCGTCACATGCCCTGCAATTTCGTCGAGATCATGCCTCGGCTCGAGGAGCATCTGCGCCGCAGGAAGTGACTCGTCATTCCGCCGAACGCCTCTGATCCAGCTTGCGGCATCCTAAGCTGGACTTTCGTCTGGTTCGGATGATCTCCCGGTTTACAAATGTTCTTGATTTGTTCTCCCCTTCAAGGTAGGTTCGGGCATGGCGACCTTGATCGACAGAAGGCCTCATTTCGGGCTCGAAAATGCTCCCGCCCTGCCGCCCTCACATGAGCGCGGCCGCGGTGCGCGGTCGAACGCATCGGGTCGGTTCGAGAAGCATCGCAGATATTTGTTCGACGACGGATGGGACACGCTCGAAGCGCTTCCCCCGCTGAAGACCGAGGTTTACCCCGAGGTCGTGAAGTCGATCATCACCAGGAACGACTCGCCCGACATTTCATTCGACCGCTCGATCAATCCCTATCGCGGCTGTGAGCATGGCTGCACCTATTGCTATGCCAGGCCGACCCACGCCTACGCCGGCCTCTCCCCCGGCATGGACTTTGAAACCAAGCTTTTTGCCAAGGTGAATGCCGCCGAGCGTTTGCGCAATGAGCTCGCGGACCCCGCCTACGAACCTGCGACCATCGCTCTCGGCGCCAACACCGATCCTTATCAGCCGATCGAGCGCAGTTACCGCGTAACCCGGCAGATTCTCGAAGTGCTGAACGAATGCAATCACCCGGTGGGCATAATCACCAAATCGGCCTTGATCGTGCGCGATCTCGATATTCTCAAGCCGATGGCCGAGAAGAACCTCGTGAAAGTCGCAATCTCGGTCACGACGCTCGATCCCAAGCTTGCCCGCGCCATGGAGCCGCGGGCATCGACGCCGCTGAAGCGCCTGCAGGCTCTCGAAATATTGGCCAAGGCAGGCATCCCGACGACGGTGATGGTAGCTCCGGTGATACCCGCCTTGAACGACAGTGAGATCGAGGCGATTCTCAAGGCCGCCTCCGCGGCAGGCGTCGTTGGTGCGGGCTATGTGCTTCTCCGGCTGCCGCTGGAAGTTCGTGATATCTTCCGCGAGTGGCTGGTCAAGGAGATGCCCGACCGCGCCGCCCACGTGCTCTCGCTGCTCAAATCGACGCGCCAGGGAAAGGAATATGATGCGGCCTGGGGCCGCCGCATGCGCGGCACGGGCCCTTACGCCTGGGCAATCGGGCGCCGTTTCGAACTGGCCTGCGAGCGGCTCGGCATCAACGCGCACAAAGCGCCCCTCGACACCGGCAGGTTTCGCCGCCCTGTCGTAGCCGGGCAGCAGCTGCCCCTGTTTTAGGCGAAGTTGCCGGCGTATCACCTCTGCGGCACACGAAACATTGATACGCTGACCGGCTTTGCAGTACGATGGTCCCCTGTGCTATTGCTTCGCCCGCCGGCCCAAGGGAACTGGGCGACGTGTGGGCCTTATTGGTAGAGCGCATGTATTGACCTGCTGAGGCGGTTGCAGTTCGCCGGCTGATGCGCTGGATGGCATTGCGAGAATAGGAAATCCATGAAACGCCTGATTTTGAGATATTCTCTGCCCGTGCTTGCCCTGTGCATCGCACTGCCGGCGACCGGCGCGCAGAACCCTGCTGCGGTCGATCCATCGTCTCTGTCCGGCAGCTATCTGGCGGGCCGCCAAGCCAGTAAGGTTCGCGATCTCGATCTTGCTGCTGAATATTTCGCTCAGGCGCTCCGCGACGATCCGAACAATTCGGTTCTGATCGAACGCACCTTCGTTCTGGCCTTTTCCGCCGGCGATCTCGACAAGGCCGAGGATCTTGCCCTGCAGGTCCTGAGTCTCGATCCCAAGCACCGGCTTGCGCGCATTATTCTGGGCCTGAAGGAATTCCGCGCCAATCACTTTGCCGCCGCCTTGGATCATTTCAGGCAAATCGATTCTACTCCGCTCGACGAGCTGACTTCGCAGCTGCTAATCGCCTGGACCGCTGCGGCGCAAAAAAGTCCCAAGACCGCCTTCGCGGCTCTCGATAAGCTTGGCCGCAACGATTACTTCGGCATATTCCGCGACTTTCATGGCGCGCTGATCGCCGACCTTCTCGGCCAGCCCACCCGTGCTGAAGCCTTTTACAAGAAAGCTTATGAACAGGCCGGTACGTCAAATCGCGTCATCCAGGCCTATGGCAATTTCCTCGAGCGCAACGGCAAGACCGCCCAGGCCCGCAAGCTTTACCAGCAATTCCTGAAGAGCGATTCCGATCAGCCGATGATCCGGAACGTTCTTGCCGAAATGGACAAGGGCAGGGTACCGAGCCGTTTCGCGCCTGATGCGGCCACCGGCATCGCCGAGACGATGTTCTCGATCGCCGGCTGGCTCAATGACGAGCAGACGATCGACGCCGCGTTGATCTATGCGCAGCTGGCGCTTCTGATGAAGAAGGATTTTCCCGTCGCTCAGATCCTTCTCGGCAATATCTTCGAATCGACCGGCCGCTACGATAAGGCCATCGAATCCTATGATCTTGTTCCCAAGACCGACGTGCTGGAGGGCAAGGCCGCGATCGAGATCGCGGTAAACCTTCACCAGCTCGAGCGCACCGAGGAGGCATTGGAGAAGATTTCCGCGGTTCTGGCTGCTGATTCCGCCAACTACGATGCCTGGCTGACCAAGGCCGATTTCCTGCGCGACCGCAAGCGTTTCACTGAAGCCGCCGAGGCGTATTCGCGGGCACTGTCGCTCATCGCCAAGCCCGATCGCAACCATGCGCTCGTCTATTATTTCCGCGGAATTGCCTATGAACGCTCCGGGCAGTGGGACAAGGCCGAGGCCGATTTCCGAAAATCGCTGGCGCTGCTTCCCGACCAGGCGAATGTGCTGAACTATCTCGGCTATTCGATGGTGGACAAACGTGTCAACCTGTCGGAAGCGCTGCAGATGATCCGTAAGGCCGTCGAGCTGAAGCCGAATGACGGCTACATTGTCGACAGCCTCGGCTGGGCGCACTATCAGCTCCGCGAATATGAGGAGGCTGTCAAGCATCTCGAGCGCGCTGTCGAGCTGCGGCCCGAGGATCCGATCATCAACGAGCATTTGGGCGACGCCTATTGGCGTGCCGGCCGCCGGCTCGAAGCCCGGTTCCAATGGCAGCACGCCAAGGACAACAAGCCCGAGCAGCAGGATCTCGAAGAGATCCAGCGCAAGCTCGAACAGGGAATGCCCGACGAGCCGCCGGTTCCCGCGACCACGCAGTCGGACACGACCAAGACGGTGAATTAGGCGCTGCCTTGAGCAATTCCGATGTTCTGGAGGAAGCCGCCAGGGCGAAAGTCAATCTGGCGCTGCACGTCGTCGGCAAGCGGAAAGACGGCTATCACCTCCTCGATTCGCTCATTCTCTTCGCCGATCTTGCCGATCGGCTGCACCTAGCGCCGGCCGCCGAAACCGCCCTTCGCATAACCGGTCCCCTGTCGGCCGGCATCGACCTGCAGGACAATCTGGTCTTGCGCGCCCATGCCGCGATGCAGCACGCATTCGGCAGTCTCGTGCCGAACATAGATGCCACGCTCGAAAAGAACATCCCCGTGGCAGCGGGCCTTGGCGGCGGCTCGGCCGATGCGGCAGCGACGCTGCGTGCGCTGTGCAGGCTGGCGGGTCTCGATCCGTTGAGCCGCCAGCTGCACGAGATCGCGCTGAGCCTCGGTGCCGACGTGCCCGTATGTTTGCACTCGCGGGCAAGCCGGCTGCGCGGCATCGGCGAAGCGATCGAGCCGATCAACGACTTTTCTCCCCTTCATGTCGTATTGGTCAATGCCGGAACGCCGGTGCCGACGGCAGAGGTTTATGCCGGCCTCGGCCTTGAGCCGGGCGAACCGGGCTACCCGCCAATGGAATTTCCATTTGCCTTCTCCACCTCGCGCAACGATCTGACGCCGCCGGCGCTGGAGCTAGTTCCTGAAATCGGCGCTGTGCTGCAGCAGCTGAAAGAATCTGCCGGAGTGAGATTTGCCCGCATGTCCGGCTCCGGCGGGACCTGCTTTGCCGTCTTCGACGACCGAACTGGTGCGGAGGCCGCCGCGGCGGTCCTCGCCGGCGGCCATCCGAACTGGTGGGTCCGCGCCGCGGTTCTGGAGTAGGGAGTTAGGATAAACCCGTTCTGTTTGCTCGCTGGTTCAATGCACCCGCGCAATGCAGAAATTCACCGCACTTAAGAGCGCCGCCTTGTGCCCGCTCGCTGGAAAAATCGCCAAGGCATCATGCGCGATCGCGCCATAATGCTTCGCCCTCTCGATCGTGTCGGTCACCGCTCCGTGCCGCTCGATCAGCCGCTGCGCTTCGGCGAGATCCTCTTCGCGCTGCTCGCGTTCCTCGAGCGTTCGTTTCCAGAAGCTGCGCTCTTCCTTGCTGCCGCGCCGATAGGCCAGCACGACTGGCAGTGTGATCTTCCCCTCGCGGAAATCGTCGCCCACCGTTTTGCCCATCAGTGCCTGCTTGCCGGAATAATCGAGAGCGTCGTCGATCAGCTGAAACGCGATTCCGAGGTTCCTGCCGAAGGAATCCAATGCTGCCTGTTCGGCCTTGGGCCGTTCCGCGACCACCGCGCCGATCTCGGCCGCTGCCGCGAACAGCGCTGCCGTCTTCGCTCCTATGACCTGCAGATAAGCGTCTTCCGTCGTCGTCATGTCATGTGCGGTCGCGAGCTGCATCACCTCGCCTTCCGCGATGACGGCGGCCGCATGCGACAGAATGCGCAGCGCCTCCAGCGAACTGGTCTCCACCATGAGTTTGAAAGCCTGCCCAAGGAGGTAATCCCCGACCAGCACGCTCGCTTGATTGCCCCAGATTTTCCGTGCTGCCGCTTTTCCGCGCCTAAGGTCGCTCTCATCGACGACGTCATCGTGCAGAAGCGTTGCCGTATGCATGAACTCGACCGATGTGGCGAGCTTGATGTGCTTGTCGCCGTGGTAGCCGCACATCTCCGCGGCAGCGATCGTCAGCATCGGCCTCAGACGTTTGCCGCCCGAATCGATGAGATGAAGCGCAAGCTCCGGGATGATCTCGACATGCGATTGCGCGCGTACGAGGATGGCCTCGTTCACCCTCTGCATGCCCTTGAAGGTCAGCCCGAGCAGCGGCTCGATGCTGGCCGATCCGCCACTGCTCGATTCAAACGGAACGACGACGCCCAAGTAACCTCTTTTCCGCCCCGTCCTCAGGATAGGGATCGCCCACCGGGCCGGCAAGCGACCGTTAACCCCGCGCGGCCCTCTCCTGCAAAACAAAAAATGTCGCATATCGGCGCGATCCGTGCCAGCCTGCCGCCGATGCAGGAACTACTGAAATCCAATGATTTGGTGCTGATTTCCTATGTTATGCACCTATTGGCCGAGCACGGGATTGAAGCTGTGGTTTTCGACGAGCATATGAGCGCGGTCGAAGGATCGATCGGCGCCCTGCCGCGGCGTGTCATGGTCGAGAATGACGATTTCGAACGCTCGAAAAATCTGCTTGGTAAGGATGCGCTAACCAACAGTGGATAGAGTTTGATGTTTGAACCATGAAAGCCGCAACCACCAGTTCTTCGCAATCGTCCCCAGCGTCTGCCGTGCCGCCCTCGCTCAGCGAGGATGGGTTCCTGGGCGGGCGCTTGCGCATTCTTCAGCCTGAAAAGGGCTTCCGGGCAGGGATCGACTCGGTTTTTCTCGCCGCCTGCGTGCCCTGTGCGCCGGGCGAGACGCTGATGGAAGCCGGAATGGGAACGGCCGTGGCGTCCCTGTGCGTGCTTGCGCGCGTGCCTAACGTGCACATCACCGGCATCGAAATTGCCGTGCGTTATGCCCTCCTTGCTGAGGAAAACGCCAGGCGCAATGGCTTTACCCAGAACATCCGCCTCATCCAGGGCGACGTGAAGGATTGCATGCGTCGCGACCGCGCTCACTGGCCGGCGCACGGTTCCTTCAATCACGTGTTTGCCAATCCACCCTTCCACGAGGCCGATAAGGTCCAGCTCTCGCCCAATCCATTGAAGGCGCAGGCGACCGCCTTCGCCCCCGAGGATCTGGAGCTATGGGTCAAGGTCCTCCACACCATGGTTGCATTGCGCGGCACCTGCACGATTGTTCATCGCGCCGAAGCCTTGGGCACCGTTCTCACCGCTATGCACGACCGTTTCGGCGACATCAGGGTCGCACCTCTCTATTCCCGCGAGGGAATGGCAGCCTCGCGCGTGATCATTCAGGGGGTTAAAGGCGCGAAAGCGCCGCTGCAGCTTCTTCCGGGCCTCGTCCTTCATGCCGCCGGCAATAATTTCACGCCCGAAGCCGAGGCTATTCTCCGCGACGGCTTGGCGTGGCGGCTGCGCTGAAAGCGAAGGATTCGCTGCTGAACCTGCCGTCCTCCCTTTGCCCTTGCCAGCCCCCGGCCTTCCGCCTATCTCTGCCTCATCATGAGCCGCCGCAGTTTTCTCGCAAAATTGCTTCCCCGCAGTTTGCGTTCCTCCGTTCCCGTTGTCCCGGTCGTTCGTCTTGCCGGAACCATTGGCATGGGCTCGCCGCTCCGTCCCGCCCTGACGCTGCACGGAGTGAACGAGCCGCTTGAGCGCGCCTTTCGCCGCAAAGATATCACCGCCGTTGCGCTTATCATCAATTCACCAGGCGGGTCGGCCGTACAATCCTCTTTGATTGCCTCGCGCATTCGCAGTCTCGCCGAGAAACATGGCACCAAGACCTATGCCTTTATTGAGGATGTGGCCGCCTCAGGCGGCTATTGGCTCGCCACGGCCGCAGACGAGATCTACGCCGATCACAGTTCCATCATCGGATCGATCGGGGTTCTGGCGGCGGGCTTCGGCTTCGTCGAAGCGATGAACAAGCTTGGCGTCGAGCGCCGCGTCTATACCTCGGGCGAGAACAAGCTCATTCTTGATCCTTTTCAGCCCGAAAAGCCCGAAGATGTCGAGCGTCTCAAAACACTTCAGCGCGATGTGCACGAGGCGTTCAAGCAGATGGTTCGCTCGCGCCGGGGCGCCCGCTTGAAGGAAACCAGCGAAATGTTCTCTGGTGCCTTCTGGGCAGGCAACAAGGCGCTCGAACTCGGGCTGATCGACGGCATCGGCGAGATCCATAGCGTGCTGAAGCAGAAATATGGCGATAAGCTTGATCTCATCGAGGTCAACCGGCCCGGCAGCTGGCTGCAGCGCCGCCTCGGCGGCTTCGGCTCCCATCTTGGCGCCACAGCGGCATCGAGCCTGCTGGACGAACTCGAAATCCGTGCGTTATGGTCCCGTTTCGGTTTATAGTCGCTCGA
>DATFOT010000069.1:0-8280 GCA_035265265.1 Aestuariivirgaceae bacterium
AACCCGCCCCGTCGGGCTTTGCCGGCGGGGCAGGGCGCGTGATATTACCTCGGGGATGAATAGAAGCGAGATGAAAGGACATCTGCTGTTAGACAGCGTTGCGACATTGTCGACTTTCGTAAAAGACCGGCTGCGGGCCGCGGGCCTAGCAACGTCGGCGCTGGATGCGCGGCTGATCATCATGCGGGCCACGGGCCTTACCCATGAAGAGCTGATTGCCGGGTCCGGGACTACGGTTCTTCCTGAAGCTCGGGTGAAGATCATGGACATGGTGCGGCGGCGGGAGGGGGGCGAACCGGTCTCACGCATAATTGGAGAGCGAGAATTTTACAGCCGTTCGTTTGCACTCAACAAAGGCACGCTCGATCCAAGACCCGATACGGAAACCCTGGTCGATGCCGCACTCGGCGTGTTGCGCGAACAGCCTGGTCAGGCTTGGCGCATTGCCGATCTCGGCACGGGCAGCGGCGCGGTAATCATCACGCTGCTCGCCGAAATGCCGGGAGCAGCAGGAGTCGGCACAGATTTGTGTGCTACCGCACTCAACGCAGCAGGGTTGAACGCCCTGCGGCACAAAGTCGCCAGCCGGGTCGAACTCATCGAGGGATCGTGGTTCGAGACACTGTCGGGTACCTTCGATTTGATTGTGTCCAATCCGCCCTATATCGCCAGCGGCGCTATCGCGTTCTTGCCGCGGGAAGTGAAGCTCCACGACCCGCATCGCGCTCTTGATGGCGGGCAGGACGGGCTTTCTGCCTACCGGGCAATTGCTCAGGGGGTGCGCCGCCATTTGCGAATCGGGGGCCATTTGTGCATCGAGATCGGCAGGGGCCAGGAGGGGGCGGTCGGGGCGATCATGGGCGGCGGGGGCTTGCGTCCGGCACAGCGGCATCCGCCCGTTACGGCCGATCTTTCGGGGACCCCCCGTGTATTAACGTTCGTGAATGCCTAAATAGGCACGTCGTCCGGGCATGCTAAAAATAGTTGGAAAGTGGCATACAACTAGGCTAGTTTTGGAGACAGGTAAGACACCCTTCCATACAGCATTGTGCCATTGTTGACGGGCTGGAGCGGGCAGGCAGCCACATTCGCCTCCAAGGCAGCAGGGCACATGCAACTGGCGAGCTTCCAGGGAAGCGGGCGGGTGCGCGCGTATTTCGCGAGCCGCAACATGCCAGAGCTTGGGTGAGACGCGATCGAGGATCGAACGGCAAAGTTTATTTCAGTTAGCAGACGGGCGGGTTTTCTTGGAAAGGTTCAGGCCTTTCTACCGGTTACGTGCGTGAACACAGGTTACAACAAAACGTGAGACATGAGCATCATGAGACAGGGCCAGCACAGCCATAATCATAACAAGAGATCGCGTGGCCGCGGCAGAGGCGGCCGTCCCGGCGGGGGCGGCGGCGGAAGCGGGGGAGGCGGCGGCGGAGGAGGAAACCCGATCAACCGCGTGTATGAAAGCAACGGGCCTGATGTGAAGGTGCGCGGCACCGCGCAGACCATCGCGGAAAAATACATGCAGCTCGCGCGCGATGCCCATTCATCCGGCGATACGGTGATGGTGGAAAGCTACAACCAGCATGCGGAGCACTATCTGCGCATTCTGGCGGCAGCTCAGGCCTATAACCAGCAGCATATGACGCCGCAGCAGCAGCAACAGCAACAGCAGTATCGGCGGCCCGAGGAAGAGACTTCGGATAATTTCGAGGAAGGCGGTGAAGCCGAAAGCGAGGCGGGTGCCGAGAGCGAACCACAGGCCCAGCCGTTCACGCCCGATGTCACACCCTCCGCGCCTGTGCATCAGCCTTCCGACAATGAGCAAAGACCACAGGGCCGGCGGCCGGATGACAGGCCGCGCCAGCAATTCGACCGGGCGCGGAACAACGGCGGCGATCAGCCGCGACAGGCGCGCATCGAGGATGAGGCCGATGGTTGGGACGGGCCGCAGCCGCAGTTTCTGCGGCGGCCGCCGGGGCCGCAGGCACAGCAGGCCAATGGGGGCGACCGGCAACAGCAGCGCGACCGCAGACCGATGCGCGAGCGGGGACCGCGGCCAAGGGATGAGCAGTCCAGTGCCGCGCCCGAAGGCACCGAGGCGGTGCCTGCGTCTTCGGACGCGGACGGCTCCGCCTCCACCTAGAGATCGGCGCCAATTTGCCGTCACGATCGTGACAACCCGCAATGCTCTTGCTGGCTGATCGAGGCGCATTATATCTGCCATATCAAATGGGTTGTCGGGGAGGCGCTATGGCTTAGGCCACCCGGCATATGCCGCGGAGGACGGATATGGATTTCGAGAAATTCACCGAGCGGGCGCGCGGGTTTGTCCAATCGGCGCAATCGCTGGCGCTGAGAGAAGGCCATCAGCGGTTTACTCCTGAACATATTTTGAAGGTGCTCCTCGATGATGAGGAGGGACTTGCGGCGGGGCTGATCAGAACGGCAGGCGGCGATCCCAAGGCAGCGCTGCGCGAGACAGAGGCTCAGCTGAAAAAGCTGCCGCGGGTCGAGGGCTCGGGAGCCGGACAAGTCTATCTGGCGCCGGAGACGGCGCGGGTCTTCGATACAGCGCAGCAACTTGCGAACAAAGCGGGCGACAGTTTCATCGCCGCCGAGCGCGTGCTGCAGGCGCTGGCAATCGAAAAGAGCGAAGCCTCGCGCATCCTGAAAGCCGCGGGAGTTACGCCGCAGGGCCTCGAAAACGCGATCAACGCGCTCAGAAAGGGGCGGACAGCAGACACCGCTTCGGCGGAGCAAGGTTATGATGCCCTCAAACGCTATGCACGGGACCTCACCGAAGCGGCGCGGAGCGGCAAGCTCGATCCGGTCATCGGCCGGGATGAGGAAATTCGCCGCACCATCCAGGTACTGTCGCGCCGTACCAAGAACAATCCGGTTTTGATCGGCGAGCCGGGCGTCGGCAAGACGGCCATCGTCGAAGGCCTGGCGCTGCGGATCGTCAATGGCGATGTGCCGGAAAGCCTCGCCGACAAGAAACTCATGGCTCTCGACATGGGCGCCATCATCGCCGGGGCGAAATACCGCGGCGAATTCGAAGAGCGCCTCAAAGCGGTCCTGAGCGAGGTCCAGGGCGCTGCCGGAAGCATCATCCTGTTCATCGATGAAATGCACACGCTCGTCGGCGCTGGAAAAGCCGAGGGGGCGATGGATGCGTCGAACCTGCTCAAGCCGGCGTTGGCGCGCGGAGAACTGCATTGCGTCGGCGCCACAACGCTCGATGAATACCAGAAGCATGTGGAAAAGGACGCAGCGCTTGCCCGCCGGTTCCAGCCGGTGTTCGTGAGCGAGCCATCGGTCGAGGATACGATCTCGATCCTGCGCGGCATCAAGGAGAAATACGAGCTTCATCACGGCGTGCGAATTACGGATTCGGCGCTGGTCG
This sequence comes from Aestuariivirgaceae bacterium, assembly GCA_035265265.1. Lineage (GTDB taxonomy): Bacteria > Pseudomonadota > Alphaproteobacteria > Rhizobiales > Aestuariivirgaceae > DATBLQ01. The sequence goes on from DATFOT010000069.1 coordinate 3,404, forward strand.
CGGCAGCCAGGCTCTCGCACCGCTACATCACCGACCGTTTTCTGCCGGACAAGGCGATTGATCTCATGGACGAAGCCGGCGCTCGGCTCAGGATGCAGGTGGATTCGAAGCCGGAGGCACTGGATGAGCTCGACCGGCGCATCATTCAGCTCAAGATCGAGCGGGAGGCCCTGAAGAAGGAGAACGACCGGGCATCGAAGGAGCGGCTGGAAAAGCTGGAGAAGGAGCTTGGCGAACTCGAAGAGCGCGCCGCCACGCTCACCCAATCCTGGCAGGCGGAGAAGGAGAAGCTCGCGGGCTTGCGGAAGCTGCAGGAGGATCTCGACCAGGCGCGGATCGAACTCGAACAGGTGCAGCGGCGCGGCGACCTCGCAAGGGCCGGCGAGCTTGCCTACGGGGTCATTCCCCAGCTCGAACGGAAGATCAAGGATTTGGAAGCCGGGGCGGCCGGGCGGCAAATGGTCGAGGAGGCGGTTACCGAGCAGCATGTGGCGCAGGTCGTGTCGCGCTGGACCGGCATCCCCGTCGACCGGATGCTCGAGGGCGAGCGCGAGAAGCTTTTGAAGATGGAAGAAGCGGTGAGCAGGCGCGTCGTCGGGCAGGCGGAAGCCGTCAAGGCCGTGTCCGCCGCGGTGAGACGGGCCCGGGCGGGGCTTCAGGATCCCAACAGGCCAATCGGCTCCTTCATGTTCCTCGGACCGACCGGCGTCGGCAAGACCGAGCTTACCAAGGCGCTCGCCGAATTCTTGTTCGACGATGAGCATGCGCTCATCCGCATGGACATGTCGGAATATATGGAGAAGCACTCGGTTGCGCGGCTGATCGGCGCTCCTCCGGGCTATGTCGGCTATGATGAGGGCGGAGCGCTGACCGAAGCCGTGCGGCGGCGGCCTTATCAGGTCGTGCTGTTCGACGAGATCGAAAAAGCGCATCCCGACGTGTTCAATATCTTGCTCCAGGTGCTGGACGACGGGCGGCTTACCGACGGGCACGGCCGCACGGTCGATTTTCGCAACACCATCATCATCATGACTTCCAACCTCGGCTCGGAATATCTGGTGTCGCTTGGCGAAAAGCAGGATGTGGATGAGGTTCGCGAGCAGGTCATGGGGGTGGTGAGGAGCAATTTCCGCCCGGAGTTCCTGAACAGGCTCGACGACATCATCCTATTCCACCGGCTCAAGCGCGAGCATATGACCGCGATCGTGGACATTCAGCTCGAGCGGCTGAAGCGGCTGCTCAGCGAGCGCAAGATTACGATCGCGCTCGACAGGGCGGCGCGCGAATGGCTGGCGGAAAAGGGCTATGATCCGGCCTATGGCGCGCGGCCGCTCAAACGCGTGATCCAGCGGCATCTGCAAGATCCGCTGGCGGAGAAGATCCTGGCGGGCGAGGTGGCCGATGGCGGCACGGTCGAGGTTTCTGCCAATGCGCAGGGACTGCTGATCAACGGCGATGTTGTGAAGGCTGAGGCGGCGTAGGAAAGTTTTCCCTCTTCCCATTTCAACCACGTCATACGCGGACTTCCGCGCATCTGCCGCTGGCCCGAGATGGCCCGATCAAACTATTGGTTTTGGGCGACGCGGGTGGTCGAGGGAGCGTTCTTCATCATCGCCAGAATGCTGTTCTTGTGCTCAAGAAACGCCTTGAGGATCGGGCCCTGGAGCTGGCTGCCGCCGGCGACCCGCAGTTTCAGCGGATTGAGCGGCTTGTCCTTGAGCCGGACTTCGTAATGGAGATGCGGGCCGGTGGCGCGACCGGTGGCGCCGACATAGCCGATGATCTGGCCCTGGTTGATCTTGGTGCCGGCCGGCATGTTTTCGGCAATGCGGCTCATATGGGCATAAAGGGTCTCGTAACCATCGGCATGTTTCAGCTTGACCATATTGCCATAAGCACCGTTGCGCCCGGCAAATTCGATCACGCCATTGCCCGACGCCTTGATCGGTGTTCCGGGCGGGGCGCCGAAGTCGACGCCCATGTGCATCTTGGAATAGCCGAGAAGCGGATGCTTGCGCATGCCGAAACCGGAGGTCAGGCGGGCGCCGGACACGGGCGTTCGCGCCAGGGCCTTGGTGGCGCTGCGGCCGCTCTCGTCGTAATAGTCCGTGTGACCATCGTCGGGGGTGGTGTAGCGATAATAGGTCTTGTTGCCGCTGGCGTAATCGAGCGAGGCGTAGAGCAGCACCTTGCGATTGCGCGAGGTGCCGGTGATCGGATTGCCGTAGAACAGCTCGAACTCGTCGCCGGTGCGCACCTGGCGCTGGAAGTCGACGTCATAGGCATAGATGCGCATCATTTCATTGATGATGTAGTCCGGTATGCCTTGATCCTTGGCGGTGGCATAGAGGGTCGAACTGATCCTCGCCTTCGAACGATATTGCGGGGCGGAGGCGTAGCGGGGCTGGTGCACGTCCTGCTTGCCTTCCAGCCTGGCGACGAAACGGCCATCCTCATCGGACTCGACGAGGATCTGCTCGTTTGGAGCAGGGGCAAAGGCGACGCGCACGGGGAAAATTACATCGTTGCCGTAGAAATCCTGCTGCTTGTCGAGGGTGATCTCGAATATCTGCCCGGGGCGCAGGAGCTGTTGCGGGTAGACGGGCTCGATCGCCTTGATCAGGGCGCGCGCCGCCTCGATCGTTACGCCGAGAGCGACCAGACGGTCGTGCAGGGTTTCGCCCTTGGCCAGCATGATCGTGCTGTCGACCGGCTCGGGCGGGGGAGTTTTGGCAATGGTGGTGATGTTCTGCGTGTCGATCGCGGTAATTTGGATCGTGCCATCCAGCACAACCGGTTTGATGCCGGCTCCATAGGGCAGGGCATCGGCGCTGACACTGGGATATTGCCCGCCGATCGATCCGGTGATCTCGCGGGCAGGAAGAATGACCTGGCCGATCAAATTCTCACCCCTGGCACGATAGGCGACGGAAACTTCCCGATAGGGCTTTAGGGCGACGGCTTCGGTGATCTGGCCGTTGTAATCGCCCTTCAGGGCTGCCTGGGTGCGCTGCCAGAGCTCCGAGGGGCTCAATGAGGCGAGAGCGGCATCGGTCGAGGCCCGGTCTCCGAGAAAGCCCAAGAGAGCGCTGCCGATCACCATGCTGCCGGCAATGCCGGCCACGCAGGTGGTGAGCATCCAGCGACTGCCACTCGGCTCATCGGCGGTGCCGAAGGGATTGTGATGGTCGGTGTCGAGCTCTTCGATATGAATGGCCTTGCCGGAGGCGCCACGGGTCGCGTGCTGACGGCCAGCGTCATGTCTGGAGCGGTCCAGCAATGTTATCCCCTCGCCTCGAAAGGCATCTACCCACCCCTCCAGCGACTGCCAAACACGGCAGTACCGGCTAGACCAGCGATTGCGTAGCGGCTGGCGGCCCTAGACCCCGAAGACCGACTGCCATGACCGCTGGGATGCCACCCCGGCAGACCCAGCGGAAATGTGCATGGCAACCGCCGCTAAGTCAACCTGGAATGACTGCCGGGCGCTATGCCTGAAAATCCATTCCTTCCAAGAAGATGGACCCGGCCCCCCGGCAAAGGAGACCGACCAGGCTTACGCAGACGCCCAGCGGATGACGCACTCAAACGAACTCTGTCCCGCTTTGGGTTTATGAATTGTTAACTATGCTTCATAATTTGGGCTGAAGCGCGGCGGCAGGTGCGGGTTCGCATAAAATGGCTAGGCCCAAGGTAAAAATTTGAATTGCCAGATGGGTTAAAAATTTCTGGGAACGCCACCTTGACACTCACGCGGGCGAGAGCATATAAAGCCTCGCACTGAGGGTTGCACGTCAACGCAAGCCCTTGGGCGCGCTTCCAAGAGCGGTAAAATGCACATCCGGTGCCAGATAACAGGGACCGGTGGTATTTTGTCGGCTCAGGAGGTGGGAAGGCTTAACAAAGTCTTTCGGCTCTTTGACATTGTAGAGGAAAGAAAGAGAAACGCAGGCGGCGGTGTCCTGGCGGTCCGTGGAAACATGGACAAACAGAACGCTGCAGTCATGCGTTATATGAAGCCAAGCTTCGGCATTAATTTGTCGAAATATGCTTGGCTCTCGTCAATGCGCATCGACCATCCGGTGGCAACACCGGAAGAGCACAGTTCTTCAAACTTGAGAGTTTGATCCTGGCTCAGAACGAACGCTGGCGGCAGGCTTAACACATGCAAGTCGAACGCCCGTAGCAATACGGGAGTGGCAGACGGGTGAGTAACGCGTGGGAATCTCCCCAAAGGTACGGAACAACTCAGGGAAACTTGAGCTAATACCGTATGTGCCCGAGAGGGCAAAGATTTATCGCCTTTGGATGAGCCCGCGTTGGATTAGCTAGTTGGTGGGGTAACGGCCTACCAAGGCGACGATCCATAGCTGATCTGAGAGGATGATCAGCCACACTGGGACTGAGACACGGCCCAGACTCCTACGGGAGGCAGCAGTGGGGAATCTTGGACAATGGGCGAAAGCCTGATCCAGCCATGCCGCGTGAGTGAAGAAGGCCTTAGGGTTGTAAAGCTCTTTTACCCGGGAAGATAATGACGGTACCGGGAGAATAAGCCCCGGCAAACTTCGTGCCAGCAGCCGCGGTAATACGAAGGGGGCTAGCGTTGTTCGGATTTACTGGGCGTAAAGCGCACGTAGGCGGATTGTTAAGTCGGGGGTGAAATCCTGGAGCTCAACTCCAGAATTGCCTTCGATACTGGACGGCTCGAGACCGGAAGAGGTGAGTGGAACTGCGAGTGTAGAGGTGAAATTCGTAGATATTCGCAAGAACACCAGTGGCGAAGGCGGCTCACTGGTCCGGTTCTGACGCTGAGGCGCGAAAGCGTGGGGAGCAAACAGGATTAGATACCCTGGTAGTCCACGCCGTAAACGATG
>DATFOT010000070.1:0-5813 GCA_035265265.1 Aestuariivirgaceae bacterium
CTGACGCGTCTGGCAACCAATCTGCGCCCGCGCGCCTGAAGCCCTGCAATATGCCGTGCGCGGCCTTTCGCACTGCGCTATAATGGGTCCAGCATTGCGTCCCTTTGGCGGAGGTCAACATGGCTCGCTCTACCCTGCCTGCATTTGCTTTCATCACAGCTTTGACGCTTGCCGTCTCGCCGGGCCTCGCCTGCGAGAGGCATAAGGAGCACACGGCTGCTGTGACCGCAGTCGCGGTCCCCGAGCCTGCTCCGGTATCCACCGGCGCTTCGAAGCAAACGGGCGTTCTTATCAGCCCTGCGGCCGCCGCCGCCATGTCGGTGACCGAAGCGCTCGGCACTGAGCCTTACGATATGCGCTGCCCGCGCATGCGTGCCAGGGAAGCCCTGACGCAGTAGGCATTCGACCCCCCTTCAAGATGCGCGGATCAAGTCCGCGCATGACGACCCACAATGTCATCACCGGGCTCGACCCGGTGATCTCGTTCAGCCAAATAAAAAAGGGCCGGCGCGATGGCCGGCCCTCTTCATTGTGTTGCGAGCTTTGACTAGAAGTCCATGCCGCCCATGCCGCCGCCGCCCGGAGGCATCGACGGAGCCGGCTTCTCCTTGGGCTTCTCGGCGATCATCGCTTCCGTGGTGATCAAGAGTGCCGCGACCGATGCTGCGTCCTGCAGCGCGATGCGCACCACCTTGGTGGGATCGATGATGCCGGCCAGCACGAGGTCGGTATATTCCTCTTTCTGCGCATCGAAGCCGTAGTTGCCGCTCTTCTCCAGCACCTTGCCCACGACGATCGAGCCCTCGACACCGGCGTTCTCGGCGATCTGGCGGATCGGCGATTCCAGTGCCTTGGAGACGAGGTTGATGCCGGCCTGGATATCGGGATTGTCCGACTTCACGGCTTCCACCGCCTTCTTGGCGCGCAGCAGCGCGACGCCGCCGCCTGGAACGATGCCTTCTTCGACAGCAGCGCGGGTCGCGTTGAGAGCATCATCGACGCGGTCCTTCTTCTCCTTCACTTCCACTTCCGTGGCGCCGCCGACCTTGATCACCGCAACGCCGCCCGCGAGCTTGGCAAGCCGCTCCTGCAGCTTCTCGCGGTCGTAGTCGGAGGTGGTTTCCTCGATCTGCTGCTTGATCTGGGCGATACGGGCCTGAATTTCGTTCTTCTTGCCCGCGCCGTCGACGATGGTGGTGTTTTCCTTGTCGATGCGCACCCGCTTTGCCCGCCCGAGCATGTCGAGCGTGACGTTCTCAAGCTTGATGCCGAGGTCTTCGGAGATCAGCTGGCCGCCCGAGAGGATTGCGATATCCTCGAGCATGGCCTTGCGGCGATCGCCGAAACCCGGCGCCTTGACGGCTGCAACCTTGAGGCCGCCGCGCAGCTTGTTGACGACGAGCGTGGCAAGCGCCTCGCCCTCGACGTCTTCAGCCACGATCAAAAGCGGCCGTGCCGACTGCACCACCGCCTCGAGGATCGGCAGCATCGACTGCAGATTGGAGAGCTTCTTTTCATAGAGCAGGATGTAGGGATCTTCCAGCTCGACCACCATCTTGTCGGCGTTGGTGATGAAATAGGGCGAGAGATAGCCGCGGTCGAACTGCATGCCTTCCACGACCTCGAGCTCGGTGTCGAGGCTCTTTGCCTCTTCGACCGTGATCACGCCCTCATTGCCCACCTTCTGCATGGCGCTGGCGATCATGTCGCCGATGTCCTTCTCGCCATTGGCAGAGATTGTGCCGACCTGCGCGATCTCCTCGGTGCCCTTCACCTTCTTCGAGCGCTTGGTGATGTCCCTGATCGCTTCGGCGACGGCGAGATCCACGCCGCGCTTCACGTCCATCGGGTTCATGCCGGCGGCGACCGCCTTGGCGCCTTCCCTCACGATCGCATGGGCGAGCACGCAGGCAGTGGTCGTGCCGTCGCCCGCGACATCATTGGTCTTGGAGGCGACTTCGCGCACCATCTGGGCGCCCATGTTCTCGAACTTGTCCTCAAGCTCGATTTCCTTGGCAACCGTCACGCCGTCCTTTGTGGTGCGCGGAGCACCGAACGACTTGTCGATCACCACATTGCGGCCCTTCGGGCCCAGCGTGATCTTCACCGCATTGGCGAGAATCTCGACGCCGCGCAGCATCCGCTCGCGAGCGTCTGCTGAAAAGCGTACTTCTTTAGCAGCCATAGGCTTGCTCCTTTGTTGAATTTCAAATGATGGCTAGGCGGCGGCCTTTTTCGCCGCGGGCCGGCCTTCGATAACGCCCATGACGTCGGACTCCTTCATGATCAGGAGCTCTTCGCCTTCGATCTTGACTTCGGTGCCGGACCATTTGCCGAACAGCACGAAATCCCCCGGCTTCAAGTCAATGGGGATGAGCTTGCCGGCTTCGTCGCGGCCGCCCGGGCCGACGGCGATGATCTCGCCCTGCATCGGCTTTTCCTGTGCGGTGTCCGGAATGATGATGCCGCCTTTGGTCTTTGTATCTTCCTCGACCCGGCGCACGACAACTCGGTCGTGCAGAGGACGAAATTTCATGACTTTATCTCCTGGTTACGTCGAATTTTGAATGTGGCGGTGGAGAGAAATGGTCCGGGGGCCCCGTCTGCATCCTCTCGCATTAGCACTCATCTCTAGTGAGTGCTAACAGCCACGCCCGACATAATTGGCTGGCGCTCTGCCGTCAAGGGGGATTGCGCGGTATAGATGGTTAACCTGGCGGGAATTCAGGCGAGCGCCCGAAAACTCTCCGACGGTCCCTCAGCCGTAAGCCGGCTGAGCTGCATCAGCCCCTCTTTGAGCACATCGCGGTCTTCCGCTGGACCGAGGCAAATGCGCACGGCCTGGTCGTTCGCGCCCCGCCCGACGGCAAATGCCGAGCCTGGCGTGACCCTAATGCCCCGCGCCTCGGCGGCTCTGGCGAATTCTCCCGCCCGCCAATGTTCGGGAAGCGGAAGCCAGATGAACATCGCCCCAGGCGTGCAACTCGGCTCATAATCGCTGAACGCCTTCAGCACGATCAGGCGGCGCATCGCCAGTTCATTGCGGATCTCATCGAGGATTCGCTCCGCTGCCCCGCCGGCCATCCACAGCCGCGCGACCTCGGCGGTCAGGCTCGCGACACGCGACCCGGCGATCATTTGCTGAAGCGCGAGCGCCTCTGCTGCACCGGGCGGGGTCGCCACGAAGCCCACCCTGAGGCCGGGCGCCAGCGTCTTAGACAGGCTGGCGATGTAATATGTGCGCTCCGGTGCCAGCGAACGGATTGTGGCAGGAGGCGGCTCCGCAGCGAGCAGCCGGAAAATATCGTCCTCGATGATCGTAAGTCCGCGGCGTTTGGCGATAGCGGCCACCGCCTGCCGGCGTTCGGCGCTAAGCGTGACCGTTGTTGGATTGTGCAGGGTCGGCACGAGATAAAGCACCCTCGCCGCGAAGCGGTCGCATGCCTGCTCGAGTGAAGCCGGAATCATGCCCTGCGCATCCATGTCGAGCGGGTGCAATTGCAGGCCAAAAAGCCGCGCGATCGGCAGAAGGGTGGGGTAGGTGAGGGGCTCCGCGAGCAGGGGGTCGCCGGGACGCAGCGTTGCCGCCAGGCAGGCGATCAGCGCCGCATGCGCGCCGGCCGTGACCACGATCTCCGAAAGCGAAACATCGACGCTGCACCGCCTGAGCCATTCCGCACCCATCTCGCGAAAAGGCTGCGCCCCGGCGGCGGGCCCATAGTCGAGATGCCGGAGCCTTGTCGAGTCGCTCATCACCTCCTTGAGCGCGAGGTCCAGATCCGCCGTCGAATGCACCCGCGGCGGCGCCGCCATATGCATTTGCAGCATGCCGGGCTCGGTTGCGAGAACGCTCGGCAGGGCTGACCGCAACCGCGCAGGGTCTTTCAGATAGCTTCCTCGTCCGACTTCCGCGCTGAGCAGCCCGCGCCGCTCCGCCTCCTGATAGCCCCGCGTGACGGTTCCGACCGTCACGCCGAGGCGCCAGGCCAGTTCGCGCTGCGGAGGCAGCCGGTCGCCGATAGTGAGTTTTCCTTCCGCGAGATCGGCGGCAATGGCATCGGCAATCGCGACATAGCGCGGTCGGTCGGGAGCAAGCGCAGGCATCCAGATTGTCATGGTGACAATGTTCCGTTTGACGGTGACAATTACGCAAGTTACAAGATTGTCATAGCGGGTGGCAAGGAAAATTGGATAGTTGTACTGATACAATCCTGCCGGAGACGAAAATGCGCGAATACATGATGCACCAGGCCGAATCCCTTAGCGGGACCTTTGCCTTCGCCACCTTGCGCCGCATCATCCTCAATTGGTGGAAGCGCCGCTCTCTGCGCAAACTGCGCGATCTCGACGACTATCTGCTGGCCGACATCGGCATCACGCGCGATGACCTCGAGGAAGTCCTGCGCATGCCGCTGACCCTGGATCCGAGCTGGGAGTGTGTTCGCCGCAGCCGCGCCCCGAAGACGCGGTAGCGTCACGTCCTAATTCCTCTCCCGCCTGCGGGTCGCCTTTCAAATCGTCATGGCCGTGCTTGACACGGCCATCTCTTTCACGGCGGCAGATTCGCGGGTCAAGCCCGCGAATGACGAGGCACCTTGGCGTCTGTCAATTCAGGAAATAGGTGATCGTCGTCACCACCCTGATCTTCTTGTCGATCTGCTTCTCCGGCCGGTCGTTGGGAATCTCGACGGCCGGGTTTACTTCGAAAATGCCCTGGTTCGCGTTTTGAATGTCGCCGACTTTGGCCCCGGATTCCTCTGCGAATTTCTGCGCTGCCTCGCGTGCGCGCTGCGTGGCTTCCGTGAGCATTTCACCTTTGAGCCCGCTGATGCCGGTGAAGATGAAGGATGGTCCGGCATTATAGCTGTCCGCCGAAAACACCACGCCGGCTTTGAGAAGCTCGCCGGTGGCGCGTGCGGCGGTCGCAAGCTTCTGCACGTCGCCTGACCGCACCAGCATGTCTTCGGTAAGCACGAAGCGGAACATTTCCGGCGTCTGCTGCGCATTGTATCCCGAGAACCGGTCCTCGACGAGAATGTTCTGCACCTGGAACTCCTCCGGCGCGAATCCCTGCTGGCTGAGATAGGTTTTCACAGCACCCTCTGCTGCCTCGAGGCTGCGCCTGGCATCTTCGAGCGTCGGCCCGTTCGCCACGAATCTGATGGGCCAGAAGCCGAGGTCGGCCTTCACCTCGCGTTCCGAAAGCCCTTTGACGGTGACTGTGCGAAACCCGAGCCGGCTCTTGATCAGCGCCTCGCCGGCGAGAAAACCGGCCGAGGCGACTCCGATCGCCAGGATGCCGGCCGCGACAATGCCCGTTAATCCTCTCATCATGGCCCCCGAGTGAGACAAGCTGCCCGCATCCTCATATAGCCTCAACTCTGGCTTTTGTCGCGGGAGTTTGGCATTGACTGGGCCCTGGACGACAAATCAGGGCGGTTCTGGTTCCTTTCGGTGATCCGCCGCTCTGCTATGGTCGCTGAACCGAGGAGACAGTCATGAACAAGGCCGAGCGCCACGATCCGGCATTATGGGAACCGACGCCGAACAATCTCGAACCCTTCTTTATGGCCTTCACTCCCAACCGGTCTTTCAAGAAGCGGCCGCGTCTCATCGCCCGCGCCAAGGACATGCATTACTATGATATGACCGGGCGTCCGGTGCTTGATGCCACCGCCGGACTGTGGTGTTCCAATGCCGGTCATTGCCGTTCTCCGATCGTCGAAGCGATACAGAAACAGGCAGCCGAGCTTGACTTTGCTCCAACCTTTCAGTTCGGCCATCCGAAGATTTTCGAGCTTGCCTCGCGTTTG
>DATFOT010000071.1:0-5076 GCA_035265265.1 Aestuariivirgaceae bacterium
GACCTTCACATAGAGAACTTTGAACCCCGCCTTGACGAGCTCCTGCGCATGCTGGGCAAGCTCGCCCGCGGTGTCGCCCTGCAGAAAGCCGAAATAGGAAACCTGGTTGCGCACGGCGCCGCCGAGGAGCTTGTGCAGCGGCAGTTTTGCCGCCTTGCCGATGGCGTCCCACAGGGCAAGTTCGATGCCGGCGAGCGCCTGGGAAAAATAACGCGGCGCGCTGCCGGTTCCCTTCGAGTTGAAGCCGTAGGTATAATAGTCCCAGATGATGCGATTGCCGTCATAGGCCGACTGGCCGATGAAATGCGCCGTCGCATCTTCGATGATCGACAGCACCGGCGCGATCACCGGGCTCGCCACCGACTCGCCTATCCCGGTAATCCCGGCATCCGTTTCGACCTCGATGAGAATGACGGGAGCGCCGTAATTGATTCCCTGCGCCCAGTGATAGGGCTGCTTGAACGCGCAGAACAGCGGTGTCGCCTTTATTGCTGTGATCTTCACCGCCTAGATCTCCCCAGCCGCCAGTTTTCCCGAATAGGTCGGAAACGCGCCGTGCTTCCTATAGCTTTCGTGATAGCGCATGAGCTTGTCCTCATCGACCTCGACGCCGAGACCGGCACCCTCGATGCGCCCCCATGACGGCCCGTCGCGGATCGGGACCGGCTCGCTCAGAATGTCGTCGGCCATGATCTGCGCCGTCTGCTGGTTGCCCAGTGCCGCATTCGGCGCGGCCAGCATCACATGCTGGCCTGCTGCGGCGGTGAGGCCCAATTCCCCATGGGTGTGCTTCACCACCTGCCAGCCCTCCATATGGCTCACCTGATTGAGCGTGTGCCACCGGCCGGCGGAGCCGACCCAATAGGAACTGTAGCAAAGATAATCTCCGCAGCGGCTCTTGATCAGCCGGTAGGCGTCGGCCTCGCGCCACAGGCCTTCGTTCACGCATAGCGGCACGGAAATGCGGCCTTTAAGCTCCAGATAGTTCTCCACAGGATCGATCGGCACCGGCGCCTCGACGAAATCAAGATCATAGCGCTCATGCCAGAGCTCGAGCAGCCGCACCGCCTGCGGCTTGGTCCAGGCCTGGTTCACATCGATGCGGATCTTGCCTGCAGGGCCAATGCCACCGCGCAATGCCTCGATCATCGCCTCTTCCTTCAGCTCATCGGCACCGACCTTGATGTAATAGGCCCGGTAGCCGCGCTCGACGCCGTCTTTTGCCTGTCTCTCGATTTCGTCAGGCGGCCCCCACTCCATGTAATAGTAATAATCGACGCTCTCCCGCATGGCACCGCCGAGCATGCGATAGAGCGGCTGCCCGCATTCCTTGCCGCACAGATCCCACAGGGCCATGTCGATCCCGGCGAAGGCAAAGTTTCCGGTCATCGGCTGGAAGGCCCATACTGCATAGAGTCCGAGATCCCGGTGGATGGCGTCCTTGTCCCAGGGGCTGCGGCCGACGACGAGCGGCGCCATCGCCCCGACCGCACTCTCGATCCCCGCGGTATCGGCGGCTCGCGTGCATTCGCCCCAGCCGACGAGGCCATTGTCGGCGGTGATCTTGACGATGACCTCACTTATGCCGCCGCGGTTGATGATCGAGCTCGATTCCACGCGGCTGTATGGAACCCGGACGGTGATGGCTTCGACCTTGCGGACCTTCATCGAGGCAACTCCTTTTCATCGTGAGACATTGAGCCGCCACTCCAGGGTGCGCACCGCGAGCGAGAGCGGATAGCTCATGGCGAAGTAGATGCCGGCCACCAGAACGAAAACCGCCATCGGCTGATAGTCGGAGAAGGCGATGCTCTTGGCGTCGTTCATCAGTTCGTTCACCCCGATGAGCGAACACAGCGAGGTATCCTTGAGCAGCCCGATGGCATAATTGGCGACCGGCGGCAGCACGATGCGTGCCGCCTGCGGAAAGACGATATAGGTCATCGACTGGGCGGGCGTCATGCCCAATGTCAGCGCCGCTTCGCGCTGCCCCTTGTGCAGGGCCTCTATGCCTGAGCGGAACACTTCCGCGAGGATGGCGCCGCCATGCAAAGCAAGCCCGATCACCGCGCCCGTGAAGTCGCTGAACCATTGCCAGTTGAGACCGGGGAAAAGCTGCGGGGGCACGAAGTACACGATATAGAGAAGCACCACGATCGGCAGCCCGCGGGCGACTTCGATATAGACGACCGCGAACCCCCGCAGAAGCCGGCTGCCCGACGTCCGGCACACCGCAAAGAAGATGCCGACAGCGACGGCAAGCAGAAATGAAACGAACGCGATCTTGAGCGTGGTCAGGGAATAATACAGAAGCTCCGGCAGCCACCGGTGGATGTTCTCAGCGTAGATTGCGGGGAGCTCGAGCATGGGTCCCTTCCCTAATGCCACGCTTGGCGCTGGCGCTCGAGCCCGGCGGCAAGCCGTGCCATGGGAATTGTCACGCACAAATAGATGCCGCCCGCGATGAGATAGACGGCGGCACTCTGCAGGGTCTCGGTCACGAGATTTCGCGCCAATGCCATGATCTCGACGACCCCGATGGCAAAGACGAGGGCGGTGTCTTTCAAAAGAATAATGGCGAAATTGGTGATCGGCGGCAGCATGGTGCGGATCGCTTGCGGCAGAACGATGTATTGCAGTGCGCGCGCCGGCGTCATTCCCAAAGAGAGCGCAGCTTCCATTTGGCCCCGATGAATGGATTCGATCCCGGCCCGATAGACCTCCGACAGATAGGCCGCTCCATTGAGCCCGAGCCCGACGATGGCAGCCTGGAAGGGCGAGGGTTCGAAACCTATGTCGGGGAATCCGAAATAGATGACGAATAGCTGCACCAGAGCCGGCGTGCCGCGAAAAATCTCCAGATAGGCAATCGCCGGATAGCGCAGGGCGCGCCACCGCGAAATGCGCATGAGGGCCACGAGAAGGCCGAATATCAGCGCGAAGATCAGCGCACCCAGGGCAACCGTCACAGTCTCCGGCCAGCCGCCGAGCAGCGTTGTGAGAAAGTACCAGCCCTTCGCGTCGAGAACCTCAAGGAAGCTCATGCCGACCCTCACCGCTCCTGGATGTGTTTCAGGAACTCGCGGGTGCGTGATCCTTTAGGCTTGAACAGCACATCGCGCGGCTTGCCTTGTTCAACGATCCTGCCCTGGTCCATGAAGATGACACGGTCCGACACTTCGCCGGCAAATTGAATTTCATGGGTGACGATCACCATGGTTCTCCCTTCTTCGGCGAGCTGGCGCATGACGCGAAGCACTTCGCCGATGAGTTCAGGGTCGAGTGCCGAGGTCGCTTCATCGAAGAGCATGAGCTTCGGTTGCATGGCGAGCACCCGGGCGATCGCGACCCGTTGCTGCTGACCGCCGGAAAGCCGCTCCGGGTACTCATCGATCTTGTGGGCAAGGCCGACCTTTTCCAGCATCCGACGGCCGCGCTCATCTGCTTCCTCGCGCGACAGGCCTAATACCCTCTGCGGCGCCACTGTCACGTTTCCAAGCGCAGTCAGATGCGGAAACAAATTGAACCGCTGGAACACGAAGCCGATCTCCTGGCGCTCCTTGGCAAGCTCGCGATCCGAGAGATGCACGAACCGGCCGTTGATTTTCTTTTCGCCAACGAGATTGCCTTCGATGTAAATGTGGCCCGATGTGGGTTTCTCGAGATAGTTGATGCAGCGCAGAAGCGTGGTCTTGCCGGAACCCGAAGGGCCGATGATCGACACCTTCTCGCCCCGCGCCACGTCCATGCTGATGCCGCACAGGACCTCAAGTGCTCCGAAACTCTTGTGAAGATCCGCTATCCTGAGGAGCGGTCCGCCACCCTTCTGCTTGCTCATCCCCAATTCCCGGCGGCCAAGATGACGGCAGCCAGGCTGGCCCTGGCTGCTGCCGATGGTTGACCCGCCTTAGAAGCAGTGATCGGCCTTGGGGGCTTTATAGTCTTCAGGCCGGTCGAGGCCAACACGCGGATTGTTTTCAGGCGGGACGAACCACGCTTTGTCTCCCAGCCCATATTTCGCCATCGTCTTTACATTCAGGCAGTCTGCCCAGATTTTCGTGATGGCGCCGTTGATCGCCTCGGCAAGTTCCGGTTCATTCTTGTTGATGCCGAAGATGACGTTGTATTTGGTCGACATCACCGGATATTTGTCGGGCTCCGGTGTGAGCGGCACCTGCTTGATCTTCCATTCGGGATGCTGAAAGATTGCATATTGCACCAGCGGCGGATCGAGAATCGCCATGTCGATCCGGCCGGCGAGCAGGTCCTGCATTACGCCGTCCGAGGTATCGTAGAGCTTGACCTCGCCGATGCCCTCGACCGTCTTGAGCTCGGGAACGAGCGTGAAGCCTGTCACGGTGCCGACCTTGCGGCCCTTCATGTCGGCGAAAGTGGTGTAGTTGTTCTCTTCCTTCTGCGCCAGGAGCGTGCCGAAATAATAGATCGGTTCGCTCAGGATCATGATCTTGGTGCGCGCTTCGAGCCACCCCATGGCACCATGCATCACATCGAGCTTGCCCTGCTTTGTGGCTTCGATGAGGGCGGCCCAATCCATTTGCACCGGTTTCGGTTCCAATCCGATCTGCTGGGCAACCCACACCATGAGTTCGCCGTCGGTCCCCCCGAGCGCTCCGTCCTTGATCTGGGTCATCGGCATGTCACCGTTCATGCCGATCGTGAGCTTGCCGGCTTCGACAGTCTTGACCTCCGCAGCCGCTCCCACCGAGGTGAGCGACAACAGGGCGGCCGCACCCGCCACGGCGCCGAGCATGATTGTTCGGCTCCTGTCCTTCCATAGGAAAATTCTTCTCATTCTCGTTCTCCCTAGGTTTTTGTTATTTTGTCGGTACTCGACCAGGGCCGATAAGCCGCTTCGCGTCTGCGGACCTGCCCGCTCTGGTCCCGCGAGCCTATCATTCCATCATCAGGCTCCTCAAGTGCGCTTGAATCGGGGTGCCGAAATTCTCTGGCGCTCGGGGCGTTTCAGGCGTTAATTGACTTACGTATTTCCTGCGATCTACTACTATCATTACAATCAAAACGAAAGACGGGAGGATTCAAATGCACAATCCAGGC
>DATFOT010000072.1:0-6952 GCA_035265265.1 Aestuariivirgaceae bacterium
ATCCTCAAGGTGCGCGAGCTTGCCAAAGGCTGTTGCGAGGCGTGGCTCAAGACCGCCGGCGGCGCCGGCCTACCGGACATGCAGCCGCTCGATGCCTGAACTGCTCCTCGAACTTTTCTCCGAAGAAATTCCTGCTCGCACCCAGAAGCGTGCGGCCGAAGCGCTGCGCGCGACTGTAACGGCGGCACTCGTCGATGCCGGGCTCCTCTATGAGGGTGCTCGCAGCCACGCCACGCCCCGGCGCCTCGCTCTCTCGGTGGACGGCGTACCTGCCGCCTCCCCCGACACCCGCGAGGAGCGCAAAGGACCCCGCGTCGATGCACCCGAAAGCGCAGTCCAGGGATTCCTCAAATCGGCCGGAGTCGGTTTGCACCAGTGCCGCGTCGTCGACGACAAGAAGGGAAAATTCTATCTCGCCGTCATCGAGCGCAAGGGCAGGCCCGCCCAGGATCTCATCGCCCAATTGCTTCCGGGCATTGTTCGCAGCTTCCCCTGGCCGAAATCGATGCGCTGGGGATCGGGCACGCTGCGCTGGGTGCGCCCGCTCCAATCCATCCTGTGCACTTTCGACGGCGAGGTGGTGCCGTTCACGCTCGACGGTCTCTGCTCCACCAACATCACGCGCGGCCATAGATTCATGGCGCCTTCCGAAATAACGGTCCGCCGCTTCGACGATTATGCCGCCAGTCTCGCCAACGCCAAAGTCATGCTCGATGGCGAGGAGCGTGCCGGCACCATTCTGACCGATGCCCGCAACCTTGCCTTTGCACGCGGCCTTGAATTGATCGAGGACGAAGCGCTCTTGAGCGAAGTCGCAGGATTGGTCGAATGGCCGGTGGTCCTGATGGGCCGTTTCGCGCCGGCGTTCCTCGAACTGCCGCGCGAGATGATCATCACCACCTTGAAGGCCCATCAGAAATGCTTTGCTGTTAAGGACGCCGCATCGGGGGCGCTCGCCGGCCGTTACCTGCTCGTCGCCAATCTTTTGGCCAAGGACGGCGGCAGTGAAATCGTGCACGGCAATGACCGGGTGATCGCTGCGCGCCTCGCCGATGCGAAATTTTTCTGGGATCATGACCGCAAGGCAAGCCTCGAAAGCCGTTTGCCGGCGCTCGACCAGGTCACCTTCCATGCCCGGCTCGGGCATCAGGGTGAACGGGTGCGCCGCATCGAAGCGCTCGCCGGCGAAATCGCCAAAGCCCTGAAAGCCGACATGGCGAAGGTTAAACTCGCCGCGCTTCTCTGCAAGGCGGATCTGGTGACGGGCGCGGTAGGGGAGTTCCCGGAACTGCAGGGGCTGATGGGCCGCTATTATGCGTTGGCCGAAGGCGTCGATCCCGAAGTCGCCGATGCGCTTCGCGATCACTACCGTCCGCTCGGCCCGTCCGACGCTGTACCTGCCTCATCGGTTGCCGAAGTGGTCGCCCTGGCCGACAAGCTCGACATGCTCGTCGGCTTCTGGCTAATCGACGAAAAGCCGACTGGCTCCAAAGACCCTTATGCGCTGCGCCGGGCTGCGCTTGGCGTCATCCGCATCCTTCTCGAGCGCTCGCGTCGCCTAGGCCTCCTCGCTGTAATTGCCAAGAGCATGGAGCTTTACGACGCGGCCGTACCGGACAGGATGGCGGTTTCCCGCACGCTCCTCGAATTTTTTGCCGATCGCCTGAAGGTCTATCTCCGCGATAATGGTGCTCGGCACGACCTCATCGATGCCGTTTTTTCTATCGGCAGCGATGACGATCTTCTGATGCTTGTCAGGCGCGTCGAGGCGCTGGCCCGGTTCCTGACCGCCGACGATGGTCGCAACCTCCTGGCCGGAGT
Organism: Aestuariivirgaceae bacterium; assembly: GCA_035265265.1. GTDB lineage: Bacteria > Pseudomonadota > Alphaproteobacteria > Rhizobiales > Aestuariivirgaceae > DATBLQ01. The sequence goes on from DATFOT010000072.1 coordinate 1,822, forward strand.
CAGGCGCGCAACCAGCATCATCCGCATCGAGGAGGCCAAGGACAAGCGCTCCTATTCCGGCCAGCCGAACGGCAAGCTGCTCGTGCTCGCCGAAGAAAAGGCTTTGGCCACCGCCATCGCTTCGGCCGAGGCGCAAGCGCGCAAGGCAGTCGAGGGCGAGGATTTCGAAGCGGCGATGCGGGCGATCGCCAAGCTCCGCGCGCCCATCGATGCTTTTTTCGACAAGGTCACCGTTAACGCCGACGATCCGAGTTTCCGTGAGAACCGGCTGAAGCTCTTGAGCCGCATTCGCGAAGCCACCTTGGCGGTTGCCGATTTTTCGAAGATAGAGGGATAGGGTGCACGACGTGAACAAGGCGGCGAAATTCGTCTATCGCTTCGGCCATGGAATGACCGAGGGCGCCGCTGCCATGCGCAACCTGCTCGGCGGCAAGGGCGCGAACCTGGCCGAGATGAGTAATCTTTCCCTTCCCGTGCCGCCGGGCTTCACCATCACCACGGAAGTCTGCGCCGAATTCTATGCCAATGATTGCCGCTATCCATCCTCGCTCAAGGCTGAGGTCGAGGATGCCCTTCACGCAATCGGCAGCCGCGTCGGCGCGGCTTTCGGCGACAAGGCCAAGCCGCTGCTGTTATCCGTGCGCTCCGGTGCGCGTGTTTCCATGCCGGGCATGATGGATACCGTCCTCAATCTCGGGCTCAACGACGAAACGGTGGAAGCCGTCGCTCAATCGACCGGCGATCGCCGCTTCGCCTATGACAGCTATCGCCGCTTCATCCAGATGTATTCCCACGTTGTCCTCGGGATCGAGCCGCATCATTTCGAGGACATGCTCGACGAATTTAAGGAGCACAAGGGTGTCGGCCTCGATACCGAGATGCTTGCCGATGACTGGCTTGCCCTCATCGCCCGTTTCAAGTCATTTGTGGTTGAGCAAGGCGGCAGGCCCTTTCCGCAGGACGTCGATGAGCAACTATGGGGAGCCATCGGCGCGGTATTTCTCTCCTGGCGCTCCGCCCGCGCCGCCACTTATCGCCGTCTCCATCACATTCCGGAAGAGTGGGGTACGGCCGTGAACGTCCAGGCGATGGTCTTCGGCAACCGCGGCGATACCTCAGCCACGGGGGTCGCCTTCACGCGCAACCCGTCGACCGGGGCGAAGGAGATTTATGGCGAGTTCCTGCTGAACGCGCAGGGCGAAGATGTGGTTGCCGGTATTCGCACCCCGCAAAGTCTCAGTGAACAGGCCCGCCGCGACATGCGCTCGAGCGCACCCTCGCTCGAGTCTCTGATGCCGGAAACCTACCGCGAGCTCTGCGGCGCCTTTGATCGTCTCGAACGTCATTACCGCGATATGCAGGATGTCGAATTCACGATTCAGGAAGGCAAGCTGTGGATGCTGCAGACCCGGTCCGGCAAACGCACCGCCAGCGCTGCTCTCAAAATTGCCGTCGACATGGCCAATGAAGGCCTGGTGTCGCGCGAGGAAGCCATAGGGCGTATCGATCCCGCATCCCTCGATCAGCTCCTCCACCCGACGCTTGATCCTGAAGCCGTCCGCGACGTAATCGGCACCGGCCTTCCCGCATCACCGGGCGCTGCATCCGGGGCCATTGTCTTTGATCCCGATGAAGCCGAAAAGCTGAAGGGGCAGGGGCGCCAGGTGATCCTTGTGCGCGTCGAAACAAGCCCCGAGGACATCCACGGCATGCATGCCGCTGAGGGAATTCTCACCACCCGCGGCGGCATGACCTCGCATGCCGCCGTCGTGGCGCGCGGCATGGGCAAGCCCTGCGTATCGGGCGCCGGCGGCATACGCGTCGACTATGCGACAGCCACGCTTCACGCGCGCGGCCGGGTACTGAACGCGGGCGATATCATCACCATCGATGGCACCGCGGGCGACGTGATGGCCGGCGCGGTTCCGACCGTCAAGCCGCAGCTTTCCGGCGATTTCGCCGCCATAATGAAATGGGCCGATTCCATACGGCGCATGAAGGTTCGCGCCAATGCCGAGACGCCCCAGGATGCGCGCGTCGCCCGCGATTTCGGGGCGGAAGGCATAGGTCTCTGCCGCACCGAGCACATGTTCTTTGATGCCGACCGCATCGTTGCCGTGCGCGAGATGATCCTAGCCGAAACAGGCGAGGGCCGGCGCCAGGCCTTGGCGAAGATATTGCCGATGCAGCGCGGCGACTTCGTCGAGCTTTTCGAAATCATGTCCGGCCAGCCTGTCACCATTCGCCTGCTCGATCCGCCGCTGCATGAATTCCTGCCCGCATCCGACGATGAGATCGACGAGGTGGCCGACAGCATCGGCGCCGATCCTGAAGCTCTGCGCGCCCGCGTAGCCGAGCTTCACGAGTTCAACCCCATGCTCGGCCACCGCGGCGTCAGGCTGGCGATTTCCTACCCGGAAATAGCGGAAATGCAGGCCCGGGCAATATTCGAGGCAGCCATTGCCGCGGGCAAGAAAACCGGTGCCTCGCCGATCCTAGAAATAATGGTGCCGCTGGTAGCGACGCGCGCCGAGCTCGATCTCGTCCGCCAGCTGATCGATACGGTAGCCGCCGAGGTGAGGAGGGAAACTGGCAGTGAAATTCCTTATTTCATCGGCACCATGATAGAGCTTCCACGCGCCGCGTTGTGCGCCGCCGAAATCGCCGAGACCGCGGAATTTTTCTCTTTCGGCACCAATGATCTCACTCAGACCACCTTCGGCATCAGCCGCGATGACAGCGCGCGGTTCATCGGCGAGTACACCACCCGCGGCATATTCAAAATCGACCCCTTCATTTCGCTTGATGTCGAGGGTGTCGGTGAGCTTGTTCGCATCGCCGCCGAACGCGGCCGCGCAAGGCGGCCCGAGCTGAAGCTGGGCATATGCGGTGAGCATGGCGGCGATCCGGCCTCCATTGCATTCTGTGAAAGCGTGCAGCTCGACTACGTATCCTGTTCGCCTTTTCGCGTTCCCATAGCTAGGCTCGCCGCCGCTCAAGCCGTCATCTCCTCGCGCAAACCTTCTCGGTGATGCAGCCGACTTCGCCCGCCATTTGCCCGAAACCAAATTCCCGAGCAATGTCAAGCCCCTGTTCCGGCAACCGCCGATTCATGGTTGCCGACATGGTTAACCTGTGCTAAACGCAATTCCAGTAGGCTGGCGAAGTTTAATATCTCTGTAACCATCGGTGCGGGACGGGTGGAGTAGAGGGGAATGCAGAGAAAAGAGCAGCATCACCACGCCTTTGCGGATGAGTGGGATGATCTGTCCACGGAGCAAGCGCCAGAGCGCAGAGCGCCGATTTTAGCCTATTCCCTGGCTGGTTTTACCCTCGCCCTGATCTTTGCTTTTGCCGGCCACTATATGGGGCAGAATGCTGTAGCGCGCACCGCGCCGGTTTCCACCGCCGAGTTTACCGACCTTATTTCACCTGCGACCACTTCGATTACCGGCAAGGGCTCGCTTCTAGCCATTTCCGCAAGCCGTGATCTGGACATTCTCGAATTCGACGATCAGCAGATTATTGCCTCTCACAAATCCGACTTCCTCGTGGATGAATCATTCATCGGCGATCCCCTTCAGGATCGCACCGATGGCTTGGGCCGCCTGCTGGTCAACGCGCCGTCGAGCTCGGATCTCGACGATACATTCAAGATCGCCCGTCAGGAAAAAGATCGCATCATCGCGCAGCGCAAGTTCCGGTTGGCCGAATCCGATTGCCTTGCCCGTGCCATATATTTCGAGGCCCGCTCCGAATCCGAAATGGGTCAGCTTGCGGTGGCCAAGGTCGTTCTTAACCGTCTCAAGGACCCCGCCTATCCCAAGACCATTTGCGGCGTCATTTATCAGGGCGCCAGCCGCACCAATGCCTGCCAGTTTTCCTTTGCTTGCGACGGCATCAGCGATCAGCCCAAGTCGCGCGTCGCTTGGGACCAGTCCAAGAAGATCGCGGCGCGGGCGCTCGCCGGTGATCAGTCCATCAATATTTTGGGTGCGGCGACTTATTACCACGCCGACTATGTCAATCCAAAATGGTCATCCTCGTTCAAGCGTCTGATAAAGATTGGCCGCCATATTTTCTACACCGATTCCTGACATTTCGACATTGTGCCTGATCGTTCGGCGCCCGTTTCGGGCGCCTATTGTTTGGAGAAATGATGGCAGCCCACGGCACCGCAACGAGGTCGGCCTGGACGTTTTTCGACGGCCGCTGGCATGAGGGCAATCCCATGTTCATGGGCCCCATGACTCATGCGCCCTGGCTCGGATCATGCGTGTTCGATGGTGCTCGCGCCTTTGAAGGTGTCGCGCCCGATCTCGACAGGCACTGTCAGCGCCTCATCCGGTCCGCGCAGAGCTTCGGCCTGAAGCAGCTCGTCTCCGCCGGAGAGCTCGAGGACATCGCGTGGGAGGGCATTCGGAAGTTCCCGAAGGGCACGGCCCTTTATATTCGGCCTATGTCATGGGCCGAGGGTGGATTCGTCGACGTCGACCCGGAAACGACCCGCTGGTCGCTGTCGGTCTATGAGTCACCCTTGCCGGATCCCAGCGGATTTTCGGTCACCTGTTCGCCTTATCGCCGGCCGTCTTACGAATTCGCGCCAACCGATGCCAAGGGCGCCTGTCATTATCCGAACTCGGCCCGCGCCATGCGCGAGGCCCGGGCCCGCGGCTTCGACAATGCCGTTATGCTCGACGGGCTCGGCCACGTATCCGAGCTCGCCACAGCCAACATCATGTACGCCAGGGATGGAGAAATTCACACGCCTGTCCCCAACGGCACTTTTCTGGTGGGCATCACCCGCGACCGCGTGCTTTCGCTGCTGCGCGCGACAGGCGTGAAAGTTTTTGAACGTTCCTTGCGCTGGCAGGAATTCCTGGAGGCCGATGAGGTATTTTCGACCGGCAACTATGGAAAGGTCATGCCGGTGACCCGCGTCGAAAATCGCAGTTTACAGCCCGGTCCGTACGCTAAGCAGGCGCGGGATCTCTACTGGGCCTATGCCCACGGTGAGAAAACCACAAGGCATGTCTAAGGTCGTCATTCGCGGGCATGGCGCGGCATCATCCTCCCGTCGCAGTGCGATCGAAGCGCGGAAGTTCGTCCTTGGTATCGAACCATGGGACGC